>CALMRR010000522.1 GCA_937871925.1 uncultured Petrotoga sp. | reverse complement strand
CACAGCTTCTTAAGGATGGCGATACAGTATTAACTCACTGTAACGCTGGGGCACTTGCAACCTTTGATTTTGGAACCGCACTCGGTGTAATAAGAGCCGCAGTTAAATCAGGCAAAAAGATTAAAGTCTATGCAGATGAAACACGGCCATATCTTCAAGGCGCAAGACTTACAGTATGGGAATTGATGAAAGACCATATAGATGTTACCTTAATTTCTGATAATATGGCAGGCTGGGTAATGCAAAAAGGATTGATAAACGCTGTAATTGTCGGTGCCGACAGAATTGCTGCCAACGGCGATACGGCAAATAAGATCGGTACATACTCTGTTTCTATTCTTGCTAAACAGCACTCTATACCTTTTTATATTGCAGCTCCAGTTTCAACCATAGATATAAAATCAGAGTCCGGTAAAGACATTCCCATAGAAGAAAGAGATCATAATGAAGTACGCTATTGTCATAAACTTAAAATGGTTCCTGACAGTGTAAAGGTTTTCAACCCTTCTTTTGATGTTACACCTCATGCAAATATAAGTGGTATTATAACGGAAAAAGGAGTGTTGCGAACACCATATGATCTAAGTATTAAAAAAATTTTTCTTTAATATGTGACGGAGCGATTTTTTCGCTTCGTTTTTTTCTACTCATGCCGCTATAGATTTATTTCGGATTTTTTTATATTTTTATCTATTCGCTGGACAAATTTACTTTTCATACAGTAGGAGGGAAAATGGAAAACATAATTGAAGTATCAAATCTCAGGAAGTACTACAAAACAGTGAAGGCTGTAGATGACATTTCTTTCTCAATAGCAGCTGGAAAGGTTTTTGCTCTGCTGGGTCCTAACGGTGCAGGAAAAACTACCACAGTTGAGATTCTAGAAGGGCTTAGAAGGGCGGATTCTGGAAGGATAACCTACTTTGGAAAAGAAATCACAAAAGTAAATTTTGAATTGAAGGAAAAAATAGGTGTTCAGCTTCAAAACACCGTTTTTTTTGAATCTTTGACAGTAAAGGAAACTCTAAAAGGGTTTTCAGGTTTGTATGAAAAAAAATTTGATATTGATATTCTTGTAAAAAAACTAGAACTTGAAGAAAAACTCAATTCCAAAATAAAAACCTTATCTGGAGGACAAAAACAGAGACTTGCAATAGCTGTGGCTCTTGTAAATGATCCTGATATTGTTTTTCTTGATGAACCTACAACCGGTCTTGATCCCCAGGCAAGGAGAATGCTATGGGACTTTATAAATGAGCTGAAGTCAAGCGGAAAAACAATTATACTTACTACTCATTACATGGAAGAGGCCGAGTATCTTTCAGATTTTGTAAATATAGTTGACCACGGAAAAGTAATCGCTTGTGGGACAGTTGAGCAGTTGATTGATTCAATAGGAATGAAATCCATTATAAGATTTCATTCTAATAAAAAATTCGATAGCTATTTCAAGGACGAGAACCTTAAAATAATTGAAGACACAGCTCTTTCCTCAGAAAAAAAGATATACGAGATACAGACTGATAATGTTGAGACAACTCTTTCAAATATATTT
>CALMRR010000521.1 GCA_937871925.1 uncultured Petrotoga sp. | reverse complement strand
TCAAAAAAAGTAAGTCTGTTTTTACCGCTGATCATGGCAATTTTATCAAAAAATGGGTATATCTTTCTTTCCATATCGATCCGGAAAATATACTTGTTCTTAAGGCCAAGCTTCATGTCAAGGGTGTAAAGACCGTTTTTTCCCATTACGATGATTCTGTCCTGATAAGTTGAAAGCACCATATCACAAAGATCATCTTCGAACTCTTTCTGTATGACTTGCCCTTTCATCGGTTCATACATATAAACCTTTTTATCGGAAAGAATATAGAAAAAATCATTAAGGAACAGCACCTTTTTGATCGGCTCAAAATAAAGTTTGCTGAACTTTCCGGAAGTGGAAAGAAGGTATAGATATCTGTCAGAATAGTAGACTCTTCCAGCAATGACCTTTACCTTTTCATCAATCTCTTCGGTGTTTTCCTTGAGATCAGGTTCTATCCTCACGACCATGCTTTCAAGCACTATATAAAGCCTGTCCAGGGCATAGATCCCTGTTATTTTTTCGTTGAATATCTTTGAGTAAAGGATATTTTTATTTTCTGAAAGTATGTCTACTCTCTCGCCTTTCCGTCCAACCACCATATTGTTAAAAAACAACATCTGATCGTACTCTGCAAAGTGCAACCAACTTATATCGCCTGTATTCAGCGATCTTGTCGAAAATCTGAATATAGGACTTTCATATACTTCGTTTTCCTTCAGTGCTACAACCTTCCAGTAATAAGTGGTGTCAGGCTTGAGTATCTCGCCGGTAAAGAACTTGGCAATAAGATTTGAAACTTTGAGATCTTTTTCCAGCACAAATGGATTTTCAGATACATACACTTTATATCTGTAGTTGTCTTCCTGATCAATGCTCCACCTGAAAATTGTCTTGGGATCAACCCCGCTTTCAAGGTCTAAAGGTGAAAGTGCCTTTATTTCTATTGAAAAGGCTGCTGTAAAAAATATTATAAGCATTATACTCAAAGTCAGGATTCTTTTGCTTGTTAACATTTTTTATTCCCTCCCTTAATTTAGTTTAGTGCGTTTAGATTTTGAACAAAGACAAGGAGTTTTTTGGTTTTTTCGTCCTCAAACTCTTCACCTTCAAGTTCTTTAAGCGTATACTCCGTGTTAAGGGCGGAGATGAGCACCATAAAAGCATCTTCAAATTTTTTTATCTTTGTATGAACCAATGTATCAAAGTCCATTATTTTTTCATTGTACTGGGTCAGCATGCTTCCTATTTTATAGCTGAGATCTGTTATTTCAAGAAGCACATCCTGCACAAAAGTATCCAGATCTGTATACTCTCCGAAAACCTTTGCCTGATATAGTCTTAACATAAATCTTGCAAAAGCAATACCGTTTCCGTCTTTCCACAGCAGTCGTGCAAGAGTTGCGCTTACTCTTTCGGCAAGTCCATAGTTCATGCCACTAAGAAAAAGCCCGGTTATGACAAGCTCAAGCCCCGAAGGTCTTTCTTTGGCAGTATTTGAGTTTTCTATCAGACTTCCGATATACTCACCGGAGTATTTCCCATCTCTGAGCTTTTCGTAAAGCTGATGAGAGTCTATTTCTCCGTCTTCATCGATACTCTCAAGGAGGCTCTGGGCAAGTCCTTCATCGCAATTGTCTTCAAGCTTCTGGACTATTTTTTCCACCTGGTTTATTCTTTGCTCAAGAACAGGAAAAAGTCCTTCAGCATTTAATTTGCTGAGTTGTGCCGCCGCCTTTTGCACATCACCTTGTCCAAGGTCAAAAAACATTTTGAATGTCATTACTCCTGTTTTTATCTCTTTATCTGCAAATTCTCTGTATAACTGTTCTATCGTATCGTAATCCTCGACAAAAACCGACATTTTCATCAGTGAAAGGGTTATAAGCTCTTTATTTTCCTTTGAAGCATTCTCGTAAGCTTTTTTTTCTGTGTCAAACGCTTTAAGGAACATTCCAAGGTTTTTATATTCAATGGCAAGCTCATGATATACGAAGTCTTGGGGATTTATGCTGCAAGCCTTTTCAAGCGCCTGTACCGCCTGAATATGTCTGCCAAGCCTTCCAAGACTGAAAGCCATATTGTAATAAAACTCGTAGTTTTGAGGGTCATATGTACTCCCCTTTTCAAAGGCAGTCAGTGCCTGTGCAAACTGCTGCATCTGATTCAGAAGTACTCCTATTCTCAGATATGCGGGTGCAAACCTTTTATCCTTTTCAAGACACTTTTGCAGGTATTCAAAAGCTTTGTCCGTTATTCCGTTTTCGGCATATATATCTGCCGCTTTCAGATAGGCCGGTATGAACGAAGGATCCAGCTCATTTATAGTCAGACATGCCTCAATGGCTTCATCATCGTTACCTGTTCTGTGCATAAGATCTGCAAGCTCAAACTGACCCGGAACGAACTCCTTTTTCAAGGCTATGCACTCTTTAAGCTCAAGTTCGGCTCTTACATAATCTTTCTCGTTTTTGCTTATGAGTCCTGAGTAAAAGAAGAATCTATAGTCTTTATGAACTTTCTCGGCTTTTTCAAGGTACTGTCTCGCCTTAAGAAAGTCTCCCGTGCTCATTGCCGCTTTTAGACCTTCATAATAGTAAAAAACAAGATAGGAGCGATAGTAATCATCGTTCCTGTCTGTTTCATACTGGGCTGCAAGCCCGTTTATTATATACTCAAGCTCAACTTTTTTAGTAATTCTTGACTTCTGGAAGTCTTCTGCCAGAAGGGGCAACCGTACAGGAAGGTTGTTAAGTTTAGCATAATCAGCCTTCAGAGTTAAGTAAACTATTGCATATTTAGGTTCTTTCACTTTTTTTCCGTCCTTTAAATAGAATGTTTGAAACTTAAGTTAATACTCATTCGGGAAGGATCTTCCTCTTTAATCCCCCAGCCATCCCATACGGAAAAGAAAGATGTGTTCCCGCCGCTTACTTCAGTGGTAATTGTTCCGCTGCTGTACTGCATACCAAGCTTATAGTAAAAAGCAGTATTGGTTCCGAATTTATTTACAAGAAGCTCATCGTAAGTGAAGTGTCCCAGAGCCTTAAGTATTATTTCGCCAAAGGGCTGACTCACCATAAAATCTACAAAAAGCAATGGATAAAGACCCGAAAAGCTATACATGGCGTAAAGCTCCTGTTGCCAGTTATGCGTCAGATACACACTGACAATCTTATGCATATGGTCGTATACGAAATAATCGTAGATACTTGAAGTGTTAAGCTTGAAAAGGGTTTTCATTGCAACAGAATAAAACTGGGTATAATCATAAAAAACAGTATTGACAACATTATCGTTGTAGCCAGCTGTAAGAACTACAAAATCACCGTTGTACTTGGGAGGGTTTATCGGGCTGAAATAGTTGAGATCCTTTATGTTTTCGCTAAGCCACTGCCCGCCGAAGAAGAAACCTTCGTTCTTAACTACCGCAAACAAGTCGTATCCGTACTTATTGGCAAGAGATATCTTCCTGTAAGGCTGTAGATCATAGACCCTTGCACCGCCTGTAAAGACGGGAAAATCAAGGTTAAGAAATACGGCCGGTATGTTTGAATAGCTTTCTGTGTCTGAAAGAAGGAGCTGTTTCTTGACCTTATCGCTGAAGGCAAAGTCTTTTGTAAGCATAAAGTATCTGTCGCGTATGCTGTTAAGCGGGGTAAAGTACTTAAGATAGTCACCCGACCCGGTATAAGCAGTATTTTTATAGCCTATATTGAAAAGTCTGTTTCCTAAAGCTCCGTATCCTGAAAATAGAATATACGGGTCAAAATCTTTCAGATCGGTCTGGATACCAAAGCTAAGCTGTGAACCTGCCTGGAAAAAAGGTGAATTCAAGCTCAGTCTGGTCTGAAAATAAAAATCTGTAAAGCTCGTTCCTTCAAGAACATGCTGAAAAGTAAAGCCCTGATCCGAGCTCAGACGGTACATATAGTCGTATCCAAAGATATTATGTGCTCTGTTTATCTTATCTTCGTACAAGAAAAAATAATTTCTGTCCGCCAGCGAAAAAACTTCAGGATCTATTATCTCAAGGGATTGACCGTCAACTGTTTCAACCAGATAGTAAAACCAGACCGGTCCGTCCCACAGCTTTTTGGAGTACCTCCAAAAGCCTTGAAGCCCAACCATGCGTCCTTCGGTCTTGTCATACTGGTTAAACCCGGCCAAAACGCTTACGCTCTTTATCTGTATATCTGAACTCTCCTGAATATATGAAGGGTAAAAATCAAATACCAGTCCGTCACTGCCGGTGTAGACTTTTGAAAATCCAGACAGAGACAAAATAAAAACAATACTTATGAAAAGTAATTTTTTCATAGGATTTCACCCCCGGTTTTCTCTTTTTTATAGATTTAGTACTCATTTTTATTATACATCATTATTTACAACTCCACAATAAAAACAAAACCAAAATGTGTTTTAATTCTCTTTACAGACAAAAGCGGTCGCAGCACCCGCTCTAAAAAAACTGGAGGTATTTTATGAAAACTAAGAGGATTGTCTACTCAGGGCTGGTTGCAGCTCTGTATGTTGTTTTGTGCACCGTTTTTCAGCCTATAAGCTTTAGGGCAGTTCAGTTCAGAGTTGCCGAAGCCCTTACTGTCCTGCCGTTTCTTGATCCCGTATTCATTCCAGGTATATTTGTTGGTGTTTTCATCTCCAATATAATCGGAGGAATGGGAGCATGGGACATATGGCTAGGAAGCACTCTTTCACTTTTTGCGGCATGGCTGACGTATAAGATGCCCAAAAAGTCTCTTGCACCTCTTCCGCCCGTACTTGTAAATGCTTTTGGCGTCTCTTTGTATCTGAGTCCCCTTTTAAACATCAATTACTGGTACTCGGTGTTTTTTATAGGGGTAGGTGAAGCAGCCGTAGTATATGTTATAGGACTGCCTCTTCTTACAGTTTTTTCAAAGTACTATAAAAAGCAATAGCTGCACTTTTTAACTGAATATCCCGTCTTTGGACGGGATATTTTATCAGTATATATCAGAAAAGTTTATATAAAAATTAAAAGCTTCGTTATAGTATGCTCCTGTTTCGATTCCAATGTCTGACACTCCTGCAAATTTAAACGGAAACTGCAGAGAGCCACCCGTAACGTAATGTAGATCTTTCCAATCATCATACGAAATGGCAAAGTCGAAGTTAAGATAAATTTTATTGAGAAGGAAGATCTGTGAGATATTGGCATTGAGATTGTCAAAAACCCCTATTTTGAGTCTGTTTCTCATATACGCCTTCTGACTGCAGCTTCCAAAGTCTGTCATATCTGTATAATCAAAAAAGCCATCTGAATTCTCAATATATCCTATCGTGGTTTTAAACCATTTATCATCAAGATCAAGTACTCCGGTCAACTCGGCCTTGTAATCATTTGTCTGCATGTTGGTTCTTACAGCTGCCTGACCTTTAAGACCATCCTCTTTTTCAAAGGTCTTAAACATGCCGTCGTACCCCAAGACTGCTTCGAACAAGTTTTTCCTTTGCGCAAAGTCAAATCTGTAGATGGCATCCACATAGATATTCTTACGGAAACCTTCCAGAATATAAGTCCTAAGGGCAGCACTGAAGTAATCCTCCATAACCAGCTGTATATCAAGCCTGTTTGAATCAAAAGGAAGGTAGTACTGTTTCATTCTTATGTAAGGATATAGTTTCATGGTGAACATATCCCATTTTATTCCGCCGTAAAACCTGCTGTTCATTATCTCAGCATATATATAAGAATCAAGAACATGCCAGTTTCTTCCAGTTCCCGGGTTCATTTTAAGAGTACTGTAAAGCTCTCTTGGTCTGTAGTAGCTTTCATTTGAAACTTTTGTATATACATCGTACACATCGATTGCTTTGCTTTGTGCTGTTTTTTTTGTAAGCTTGTTGTTTTCAAAAAATTTAGGATTATCCTTCAGATACTTTAATCCAAGATCGTTTCCAGCTTTATAAAGATCTATCCCGTTTGTAAAAAACTTCAGATCAAAAGCAGGCTCGGCAAGCACCCAGGATACATCATAATCAAGCTTATCACAAGCATATAGTGTGTTTGAAACATAGCTTCCCATTCTGACGGAAGTATAGAGAACATTGATTATATTGGAAAAACTCATTCCTGAAAGCTCCGGTTTGGGACTGTCAAACCTTATTGAAACAGTTTTTTCTGTTGTAAATTGGTTTTTAGGATAAATAACGTTGACATCTCTTATACCTATATCAGCATAGTAACTGGTTCCAATTTTTACAGGCTCAAAAAGGCCCTCAATGGCAACAGCCGCTCTTACAGCCATTACAGGATCGCCTTTAGTAATATACTCGCTGTCAAACTTGTTCAGGTTAACCGTACCAAACTTCACGGGAACCATAAATTTATCGAAGGAATCAATCTTTGTAGTGTAGTAAAGAAGATCTCCGAATGCGGCCGTATTTACTATACCTCCGTTAACCGGAAAGCTCATTTCAAAAAACTTAGAAAAATCTAGAATGGAGAACATGTTATATACTTGTACAGGATAGTATCCTCCAGCCATATAGTATGCAACCACTGACCCCATAGAAGTTCCAACTATCTGATCCGGAAAGAAACCCTTGTTCATAACCGCATCCAGGTATCCCATGCTCTGAAATACATATGAACCGCCACCAGCTATTGAAAGTCCATAAGTAGCAGAAAAAACAGAAAGGACAACTGTAATTGCAAAAATAAAAGTAATAACTATTTTTTTCAAAGATTTATCCCCCCAGTATGCCGCTGACAATGAAAAAAAGATACGTACCTGTTAAAAAACCGAATAGCAAACTGATAATCTTCCTAAAAAAGATTTCAAATCTCTAC
>CALMRR010000520.1 GCA_937871925.1 uncultured Petrotoga sp. | reverse complement strand
AATGATTTTATGGTTCTGCGGTGTTCAGATTCTCATATTCATAGCTGCTATACAAAAGCTTGACCAGAGTATGTACGAAGCGGCTTCAATAGACGGAGCATCAGGATGGCAGAGTTTCTGGAAGCTTACACTCCCAGCTCTGATGCCTGTGGTGGGGGTGAATGTTCTGTATACTCTTGTGACGCTTTCAGGTTTTTCGCTTAATACGATTGTTCAGAAAATTTCGACTGACATGTACGATATAAACCGAGGCATAGGCTATGCAACAGCGCTTTCTGTTATTTACTTCGGAGTTATACTCATCATTCTGACCGTCTTTATGGTTTTTATAAACGGCCGGCGCAAAAAAGCGGAAAGATAGGCGATATCATGAAAAAAAAGAATATAAAAACTGTTTTTTCCAAGGCTGTCATATACTTTTTGCTTGTGCTGATAGGGTTTGTTTTTCTCTATCCGATACTTTATATGGTATCTTACAGCTTCATGGATACCCAGGATCTGGTGAATCCTTTTGTAAAATGGATTCCGACAAAGCTTTATACTGATAATTATGTCAGAGCCTGTCAGGTGCTTGATTATTTTCCTACTCTGATAAAAACCATCTATGTCAATCTAATCCCTGCTGTGCTGCAGACCATATTCACATCCTTTACCGGCTACGGTCTGGCGCGGTTTGAATTCCGAGGAAAAAAACTCGTAATGCTTTTAATACTGGTTACCTTTATAATTCCTGCTCAGGTAACCATGATCCCACAGTTTCTTATGTATAAGGATCTCAATCTTATTGGAAGTCTTTACTCATATATACTCCCTGCCATATTCAGCCAGGGTTTGAAAAGTTCCATCTTCATACTGATCTTTTACCAGTTTTTTAAGATGCTTCCAAAATCTCTTGAGGAGGCTGCCCAGCTTGACGGAGCAAGCTTTATGGTTATTTTCACAAAAATTGCCGTTCCTTCGGCTCTTCCTGCATACATTGTGTCGTTCATTTTTTCGTTTGTGTGGTACTGGAATGAGACTACGCTTTCGGCGCTGTATTTCGGAAACAAGATTAAGACTCTGACGCTTGGTCTGCAAAATTTTGCTGCTACTTATCAAAATGTTTACTCAATGAGTGTTACGCAGGGCGGGAAAAACCTTAATGAAGCCATTTCAATGGCCGGAACATTGATCTCGATACTTCCGCTTTTAATATTTTATTTCATATTTCAGCGTTGGTTTGTTCAGAGTGTCGATAAAACCGGTATAACCGGAGAATAGAGGGGGAGTTTATGAAAAAAGCAGTTTGGTGTTTACTGGTACTGGCTTTTATTCCGATGATGATCTTTCCTTTAAGTACAGATCATTTTGAGGAAGAGTTCAGAAAGTCCTTCGATTTTTTCTGGGAACAAGCTAACAGTATACCAGGTTCTGTGGGTTATGGTTTGGTGCGTGACAGATATCCGGGGTCTGCTGAGTGTGCGAGTATTGCGAGTACAGGCTTTGGACTTAGTGCCATAGTAATTGGAGTCGAAAAAGAATGGATCACCTATGAACAGGGGGCTGAAAGGGCTGAAAAAACGCTTGATACACTTTTAAAAATGGAAACTGTGCGTGGTTTTTTTTATCATTTTGTCGATATAAGTACTGCGCAAAGAATAAATAAAAGTGAAATCTCAACCATTGACACTGCGATACTGCTGTGTGGTGCTCTTACATGTGCAAAGTACTTCGGCGGAGAGATTCTTTCTAAGACGATGATGCTTTTCTCGGAAATAAACTGGAAAGTATTCGTAGATAAAAGTACCAACTACTTTTATATGTCGCTCATGCCCGAGTCAGGATTTTCCGGCCGATGGGATTTTTATGCTGAACAGCTTATGATGTATGTTCTTGGTGCAGCTTCTCCGACTTATCCCATAGGCAAAGAGGTATACTATGCTTTTAAGCGGAACAGGTCATCGTATAAGGGCAGTACATTTATACACTCGTGGTTTGGTTCACTCTTTACCCATCAATACTCACATGCATGGATTGACTTTCGCAACAAAAAAGATGCTATGGGAGTTAACTGGCATCAGAACTCTGTAGATGCAAGTTTGGCTAATTACAGGTACTGTCTGGAT
>CALMRR010000519.1 GCA_937871925.1 uncultured Petrotoga sp. | reverse complement strand
TCCATGCAGAATCATACTGTCCCTGAAAAAGAATCAAAGAAACAGGAACGGTAAATTTTTTTGAATCTGTTATAAAGATTTTTGCAAAAAGCAGTTCATTCCACGCGCCTATAAACGTAAGAATGGCGGCGGTAAAAACTCCTGGAGCAGCAAGGGGAGTTATTATTTTTATAAAAGTCTTAAAAGGTGATGCTCCATCTATTGAAGCTGCCTCTACAAGCTCGTCCGGAATCTGCTGGAAAAAAGAATGCAGTGTCCATATAGTAAGCGGAAGGGAAAAAGTCAGATACGGAAGAATCAAAGATGCGAAAGAATTTATAATTCCCATCTGCTGAAATAAAATATAAAGTGGCGAAACAATAACAATTCCGGGGAACATAGATACAGAAAGTATAAGCGAAAGCACAAAATTTTTCCCGCGCATTTTAAACTTAGCAAGTGCATATGCGGCTGAACTTCCTATGGCAAGACTGACCAATGTTGTGATGGTTGAAACCATGAGAGAGTTCAGAAGATTTCTCCCTATGTTGTGTTCTGTAAAGATCTTGATGTAATTATTCCATAACGGTTTTTGTGCGAGCCAGTTTGGCGGCATCTTATACAGCTCCTGATCGCCTTTGAGTGATGATATGAAAAGCCAGTAAAAAGGAAAAAACATGAAAAATATTACAAGAGCCACACCTGTAAAAAATAAAATCTTTCCAAGTACATTTTTATGTCTGTTTTTCATACCATCACTTCCCGTAAGGATTTGCGCCGAGTACTTTTATGAATAGGAAAGCAATTAACATTGTAAAAATAAATATTACAATAGAAATGGTTGCGCCCATCCCGAAGTTAAGCTGATTCATCATAACCTTATAGTTGTAAAGCGAAAGAAGCTCGGTGCTTGAAGCAGGACCGCCGTTGGTCAGAGATATAGCTATATCGAAGGCCTTAAATGTATCAAGAGTTCTAAATATAAGAGCCACAAGCAGCGTCGGCTTGAGCATCGGCAGGGTTATAGCCCAAAACTGTTTCCACTTATTTGCACCGTCTACCCTGGCTGCCTCGTATAACTGAGGAGGTATGGTCTGTAATCCCGCCAATAACAGCAGAGCCATGAAAGGTATGGTCTTCCATGCGTCGGCGCATACCATAGCCCAGAAAGCTTGAGGCTGACGGCCTATTATATTGACATACTCCTGAATTAGACCGGTTTTTTTAGCGATATCGTTTATTACGCCGAACTGATCAGAGTACATCAGTCTCCACATCTGTGCAGAGGCGACTGTTGGAATTGCCCATGGAATAAGAGTGAAAGCACGAACCATACCTCTTCCCTTAAAATCTTTATTTATAAGCAATGCGATAAGAAGCCCTGCAACAGCTTCAATACTTACAGCAACCACGGTAAAGGATGCAGTAACCGTAAGAGAGTTTAGAAAGTCCTGGTTCTGAAAAAGGTTTACATAGTTGTTGATACCTACAAAAGCTTTCATACTGGGAAATTTAAGGTTGTACTTATAAAGAGAAAGAATAAAAGTTCTTGCTATGGGGAAAAAGGTTACCAAGGCTATGACAGCCACAGCCGGTAAAACAAACCAAAACCCCCGTGCGGTATCTCTTCCAACTCTCGAAGACATTATAATCCCTCCGTTATTTATAAAGAAACGCTCCCTTCTTTGCAAAGGGAGACATTTCCTTTGTTTAAACTATTGATATACTTTTTTAATTTCTGCTTCCATCTGCTTTGCGGCATCTGCCGGCTTGCTCTTGTTGGTAACAACAGAATGGAATCCCTTCTGGAGAATCTGGGTTATCTCTGCATAGTATGGAGTAACCGGTCTTGGAACAGCATTTATCATTATAGGATAGTAGGTTGTAAGGTCACCATTGGCTTTAAGTGCAGCAGCATTGGTGTAAACATCGATTCTGGTAGGAGAGTTGCCGGCGACAATAACCCTGAGGACCTGTGCCACTTCAGAAGTCAGGAACTTTGCGAATTTAACGCCTGCTTCTTTTTCGTCCTTAGGAGCAAAAGGATTTACAAATACATTCCAACCACCCAAAGTAGCTGCTCCTGCTTTTCCCTTGGGTCCCTTTGGCATCGGAACCATTCCATACTTTCCCTTTACAGCTGATTCAGAGCTGCCTAGGTTGGTTATTGAGTTACAGTAAGGCCAGTTTCTCATAAAAACCGCTTTACCCTGCTGGAATACCTGTCTTGCATCTTCTTCACCGAAAGTTGTTACTGACTCCGGAGCTATCTTATACTTATGGATCATATCCTGCATAAACTGCATGGCTTCGATAACTTCTGGCGTATTTATCTTCACTTCGTTCTTATCGTTGATTATCTCACCGTTATTGGCGGCAATATACTCAACCATATCGCATACAAGTCCTTCATACTGATTAGCCTGAAAAACAAAACCATATATATTTTCTTTCTTTGATACATCCTGGGCTATCTTTATCAGTTCATCCCATGTTGTCGGCGGTTTATAGCCATACTTGTCAAGAAGATCTTTTCTGTAGTACAGAAGACCTCCATCAGTAAATGCAGGAATGGCATAAAGCTTGCCGTTGTAGGTACATGATTTTATAGTTCCGGGAATAAACTTGGCTAATTCATCCTTGGTCATATAAGGGCTTAGATCCAAAGCCCATCCGGCTGCTCCGAACTCCGCAGGCCAAATGACATCGCCAAGATAAACCGTAGGATTTTTATCCTTTGCCCCAAGTCTGGTTACAAGAGCCGTGTGTTTGTCATCAGTCGACCATGACTGAAGCAGGAACTCAACCTCAATATCGTCCTGTGACTGGTTGAAAATCTGTGTAAGAATGGCATCTACGCTTTGAGCCTGGTTATCGCCGAAATACGTGATCTTAACCTTGGCAAAAGACAATGAAAGCACCATGACAGCAACCAAAATAACTAAAATCAGTTTCTTCACCTATAACACCCCCGTACAGTTGATATGTTCTTTTCATGCAGAACTTCTCTTTATAGCAACAGGCATGAGTTTTATATGTTGAACGCTCATAGCCGGATTGCTTATCTTTGCAAGTGCAAGCTCGGCAGTTCTTGCCCCCATCTCTTCTATAGGCTGTCCTATAGTCGAAAGTCCGTACTGATTGGTCCAGCTTTGATTATCGAACCCAACCAGAAAGAAGTCTTTTCCGGCAATCTTTCCAAGACTGGCTGCCACCTGAAGAACGATAAGTGCAAATGTATCTGTAAGTGCAAATATTCCAGGTTTTCTGAATTTTTTAAGTATCTGTGCAATTTTTTGAGTTGACGGTCCTACCATAAGATCAGAAAATACTATGTTTTCCTCATTTACAAATACTTTTTCCTCCTGAAGCAGATTAAAAAAGCCCTCAAGTCTTTCATCCATAACCCCGCTCACCATAAGGTTAAGAGTCTCTTTGGTCTGTATAGCAAAAAAGTCACGGCAGTTTCTTTCCAAGAGCATCTTTGCTGCGAGTTGTCCGCCATAAAAATTATCCACATAAACACTATCAAAGTTTTTGTGCCTGTTTTCCATTAGTATAAGCGGTTTTTTCAGTCTGGGAGTAAGCCCGAAAGTTTTACTCAACGATAGGGTACACATTATTACCGCATCAGATTCGTTAATCAAGGATTTGTCTTCTTTTAACTTAGCCAGACGCTTTTCAGATATCAGAGGATAAAGAACGGACTCATAGTTGGATTCATCAAGTATATTATCAAAACTCTTAAGAATCCTCCAGTGAAATTCGGTTTTAAACTCCGGGACAATTATGAGCACTCTGTTGGTCTTTTTTATGGAAAGCATCCTTGCGTGGAAGTTTGGCTCATAGTTAAGTTTTTTCATGGCTTGAATTACCTTGGACCTGGTAAGCTCATTTACACTTCCATCATTTAAGACTCTGGAAACGGTTCCTACTCCGACACCTGCTTCTTTAGCAACATCCCGTATGCTTATTCCGCTTTTCAAAGCTGTCACCTCTAATTTTTCATGGAACTATTTCCATGTTATATAATTTTACATTCTTAACCAAAGCGAATTACGGGTTATCAACCCGAATTGTGAAAGAGTACCAGGAATTAAACAAAAAAATACTGATTATACTTAATATAACAACAAAATTAATGAAGTGCGACTATTTTCCCAACATGAAAAAATAAAACAAAGAGGAAAGCCATCAGGCTTTCCTCTTTACAGACCAAAAAAAAGTTTGTGTTTCTGCGCTATATCTACAAAAGATTGAATATTTTCTTTTTCAAGATTAAAAACACTGTTTTTTTCACAATCTTTCAGAAGCAGTTCAAGAGCAGTCAGATTCTTTTCATACATACTTCTTTTTTTTATTTTTTCTGCATACTGAAGTCTGTTTAAAAGAGGTTTGACAAAAGAAGAAATTATAGTCCTGGGTGTACTTTTTTCCAGATTTTTAAAATCAATGAAGATGCAGTCTCCAATATCTTTTGACCCTATTTGGAAAACTACCGGTACATTCTTATACATTTTTATATGACAACGTATATACTCTGTAATGAGATAGTCTTCTAACCTCTGATTCAAACATGATTCAAGAGCATCTTTCTTTAACTTGTAAACTTTGAAACGAGACTCTAATATGTTTATAAGGGAAGTATTCTTGCCGGTTTCATTCAGCAGGGCAATAAACCCGCTGCCTGTCTGTGATATAACTGAGCGGATCTCATGATCCAAAAACCAAAAAATCATTTCTTTTGTCCGAGGACAAGTAAGAATATCCTGAACAGGTTTTCTATTATTATGAAGCAGGAAAAACGAATCAAGCGGATTCACTTGTGTTTCTTTCTGAATTCTTTCAAAAGGATTGTCGTACTCATATCCGGAGTTGAGACAATAACTTGAAATAACGGCTTTTTCTTGAGGTTTTCTCTCTGTTCTCTCAAATGTTTGTATGTAATCAGTCACATCCTTTATGACTTTCCCAATGTCATCTTCGTTAATCAGAACTGTTTTATACTCATTAATATTAATATACTTCAGGCATAGTGAATCGAATTCTTTCAGATGACTGCTGAAAACCGGAACAAAGCATAAGGGAGAACCTTCATGAAAGATTATTTCCTTTATTCCGTTTTGTGAGATACCGTATATATGAAAAACAGTCTCTTCGATCATGCCTTCAAGAACAGAGATAAAAAGATCTAAAAAATCTCTTTTTTCAAGTGTTTTTCCAATAATATCCATGTCAAAGCCCGCGCCTGAGCCTATGACCTGATGGATCTCAGAAAGTTTGTAGTTCATATCAGTGGCTTTGTAAGCTTCTTTTTTCATCCTCATGGCCGTAAGAAGCCTGGTTGCTCTGTCCAGCTTCTGTGCAAGCTTATTTTCACCTAAAAGGTCTCTGTGAATCGGAAGATTTCTAAGATCACCAACTTCAAGGTCTACACTCCCTGCTATAAAACCATATATAAAAAATGCCAATCTGCTGTTTAAAAGAGCCAGAAATCTGAAAGTATGAGAGTCGTCATGGCAAAAGACAGAGCTCCCCTTACAGTCAAAGACAAAGCCTTTCGGAAGATATCTGAAGGTTGAACCGGATGATGTTGTCATTGAATATGTTATTCCGCTGCGGAAATAATACTCTTTGTTTGGAAGATTGTTTCCCATATTTTGTAAAGCATCTTTGTTCTGACTGTCAAAAGCTATTACCCACCAAAGATTTCCGTACCATTTATTGTAAGGTCCCCCTTTGGCATAGGGCACCCATTTTTTTGAAGTATCCGAGTTGTCAAACCTTATACTGTTCTTTTCGACCTCCCAGAAGTATCTCAAAAACCTTTTATTATTTCCTGTGGCTATTCCCTGGCGGACATCGGCAAACTCCATCAGCTTGGGATTAGAAAAAATATCTCTGAACTCCTGGGAAATCCAGTAAACAAAAGGTTTTCCGGGGATGCTTTCAAAATCATTCTGGTCTGAATAGTAGCATAGTTCAGGATACTTCCCTTCAAGCACGCCGTAAAGCTTAGCTTTTTTATCGCAAGAGGCAGTTCCATCAAGCTTTATGTATCTAGCTTTTGAAGGCAGATGCTTTTCTTTTTTCAGGATAAAAGCACAGGTGTCAACCAGAGCATTCTCAAAGACACCGCCGAGCCCAAAATGTGCGAACTCTTTTATATTCATATTATCAAGAATAAACGAACGTGTTTGTTTAAAACTGCTTATAAACATGAAGGTCTGAGGAGTAATCATTGCACATATACCGTTTTTTTTGAGCAGAGAGTAGCTGCGTATTATAAAACAGGCATACAGATTTTTTCTGTAATCCTTATAGTATATGTCAATTTTGGTTTTTAATTCAGCAGAATAATCCGAGGAATCTGTGTAAGGCGGATTACTTAAAATAATATCAAAGCTTTTCTCCTTGAGAAGCTTGGAGTCAGCCGCAGGATAAAGACTCCCCAGAGTTCTGTACTGTGCTGCTGTCTCCGGAGATATGCTTTTTTCGTCAAAGCACGAGAGATTAATCTTTAGAGGTTTATCGGCCCCATCTTTATATGCCTTGCAGGCTAGTATTATTTTTGCTATTTTTACACTGTAACTGTCAATATCGCACCCAAAGATGTTCTTTTCAAGTATAAATTTGCAGGCCTGCTTCCTTTCAACACCTTTATCTGAATATAGCTGCATAAGATAGTCATATATCCGAATCAGAAAGTTTCCGCTTCCGCATGCCGGGTCAAGTATTCGGATTTTTTTGATTTCTGCTGCTGTCATTTCCTTTAAACCATAATAAGCAAAGGCTCCGCCTGTAAGATAATCCACTATCCACATCGGTGTGTAGATCTTTGCATGGATAAGCTCTTTCTTCTGTGCTTTGTTTTTTAATTTGCTTTTAGACATATTCCTTGTGTCATTGCCGTAGTACTGGTATACCCAGCAGAGCATATCGTCTTTTTCCCAACAGTCCAACCGGTCAAATATGTTTTCAATATCCCGGCAGTGTTTTTGTTGTGTACTGTTGGAGTATGGGAAATACTTCTGTGTCATCTCAAGTATTCCGGCATCTTCTATACTGTTTTGTAACAGATACCGTTTTATAAATGCACCCATAAAACCCTCAAAATCATCGGCAAGGGGAAAGTATGCTTTTATCTCCTGTACCGCCCATTCAAGATTTTTATACATTTTTTCACCTCAAAAAAAACATCTTTTAAATTATACCCTATAAGTACTTTATCTACAAG
>CALMRR010000518.1 GCA_937871925.1 uncultured Petrotoga sp. | reverse complement strand
AGGAAAAGTGAAGCAAAGGAAGTACTGGTAATCAAGTAAGCCTTCAGAGGCTTACTTTTTTTATCTCCACATCAGACCGTAAAAAAAGATAGGCGCTGACGTTTGCTGTCTTTTGAACTTTTTTCTTTAAGAACGTGATTTGACTATGATTTTTTTTTGTGATAAAATGTAGGTATAACTACTAAAAGTGTATAACATTACAGGAGGAGGATTATGTCACTTGTTATTGCAGGAAGAGGTTTTTTCAAAGTTTCAAAGATAGGCGGAGGAATGATCCTTCGGTCAAGACTTTCAAAGCTGGGCATAAATGAAGGCAGCACCCTTGAAGTCCTTAGTGATTTCTCACAAGGGCCGGTAATGCTGAGAATAAACGGCATAAAGTACTTTCTTGGAATGGGTACAGCCAAAAAGATACTGGTAAGTCCGGTAAGCCTACAGGAGGCAGTCAAATGATATTAAGTGAATGTAATCCGGGTTTTTCCGGATATGTCAAAAGTATAATGGGTGAAGGAAACGTCAAAAAGCGTCTCCTTGTGATGGGAGTTACTCCGGGAAGTATGATAACAGTAGTAAAAAAAGCCCCTTTCGGTGATCCCATAGAAATAACCATTAAAAACTATTCCCTGACTATACGTAAGGAAGAAGCCTCTTATATAACGGTGGAAAAGGGAGATGAAAAAAAATGAACACGGTTGCAATATGCGGAAATCCAAATAGCGGTAAGACTACACTCTTTAACGCACTTACCGGAAGCCATCAGCAGGTCGGAAACTGGCCCGGAGTTACCGTAGAAAAAAAGGTTGGAAAGTTTAAGGCAGCCGAAAAAACCATAAGTATTGTGGATCTTCCTGGCACCTACTCCCTGACGGCAAACTCCATAGATGAAAGAATTGCACGAGACTTCATAATAAAAGAAAATCCCGATGCCGTAATTGTTGTTGTAGATCAAACCAATCTTGAACGAAACCTTTATCTCGTGCTTGAGATTCTTGAAATGAAAAAAAAGGTGGTTCTGGCTTTCAACATGTCTGATGAGACACAGCGCCGCGGTATAAGCATCAATACAGAGAATCTGGCTAAAGAGCTTGGAGTAAAAATAGTAAAAACCTCCGCAAGCAAAAAAGAAGGCTTGAACGAACTAAAACAAGCTATTATCCAAACTCTTGAAAATGGAAAGGAAACGCAGCTTTTCAGCTACTCAGAAAAGTTTATGAAGTACCTGTCGCAGACAGAGGAGATCTTAAAAAAACATCATTCTGATAATTTCGTGGACTATGGCTGGACTGCCCTTAAGATACTTGAAGGCGACACTGAGATAAAAGACTCGGTCAGTCAGGAGACCATGCAGGATATTGACAAGCTTACAGCTTCAATGAGCCAGGAGTTCAAAGAAGACCCAAGTATAATAGTATCTGAAGAAAAGTATAAGTTTATCTCCAGCCTTTCAAAAAAATACGTGACAAGAAAGAAAGTCAATGAATCCTGGTCTGATAAAGTTGATAAGGTTGTTACCAACAAATGGCTTGGAATCCCTATATTCCTTTTAGTAATGTGGCTCACATTCACTCTTACTTTTACTATAGGAGACATATTCAACGGCATGCTTGACGAAGGTTTTGTAGCCCTTGGAGAATGGGCTGGAGCAAAGCTTGGAGAAGGAATGCTTTCTTCATTTATTGTTAACGGCGTAATCGGCGGCGTAGGTTCCGTGGTGGTATTCCTGCCCAACATATTTCTTCTTTTCTTATTCATCTCATTTCTTGGAGATGTCGGTTATATGCCCAGAGCAGCTTTTGTTATGGATAAACTGATGACTAAAATTGGATTACATGGAAAGTCCTTTATTCCAATGATTCTTGGATTTGGATGTTCAATACCGGCTATAATGAGCACAAGAACCCTAGAGTCCAAAAGAGACAGAATTGTAACCATTCTTGTGAACCCTTTTATGTCTTGTGCGGCAAGACTACCGGTTTACACTCTGGTGGCCGGAATATTCTTCCCCCAAAATGCAGGTTTTGTAATATTCACCCTTTATGTTCTGGGAATATTGATATCTATAATCTCAGCACTGATATTCAAAAAAACCCTGTTTAAAAATGAAGAAAGCGTTTTTATAATGGAACTGCCTCCATACAGGCTGCCTTCTATAAAATCTATCCTTTCAGAAGCAGGCATGAGAGCATTTATGTTCCTTAAAAAAGCGGGAACTGTAATATTCGCAGCAGTAATAGTAATATGGCTGCTTGCAAGCCTTCCTGCCGGTGTGGAGTACGCAGGTGAAGAATCAATAATAGGCATATTCGGAAAGATTATTTCTCCTATTTTCAAGCCTTTGGGTTTTGGTTTCTGGCAGGCTTCGGTTTCGCTTTTCTTTGGTTTTCTTGCCAAAGAAGTTGTTACCGGGACAATGGGAACGCTTTTTGGCGGGGAAGAGATACTTTCTCAGGTTTTACCGCAGTTTTTCAATAGTGTTAGCGCGTATGCATTCCTTGTATTTACGCTTCTTTATACCCCTTGCGTTGCAACAATAGGAACCATAAAACAGGAAATAGGCGCAAAGTGGGCTTTGTTTAGTGTAATATATTCTTTTGCAGCAGCATATGTAGTATCGTTCATAGTTTTTACCATCGGCAGTATCATCTTTTAGAAATTACCTTCCTAGCCGTCTCTTAATAGAGACGGTTTTTAATTTTTAATGACAACTTCCAATTTTTATGATAGAATCTTTTCCAACCAACTTTTTATAATTTTGTGCATTTGCATCTATTTGATATAATCTTATTAGCAATTATTTATTCAAAAAATATTAATATAGGTGATACTATGAAAAGATCACAAAAACTTACCATTATGGTTCTAATCTTACTTCTTGTTGCCGCTATAAACACTTTCGTCGTAATTATCTTTGTAAAAAACATAGAGTATGATATTAATCTTATAAACTTCAGCGGCATAATAAGAGCCTCTATACAGCGATCTATAAAAACAGAGCTGAACAACAACCCAGACAACTTCCTTATCGAAAGCATCGACAGTATTATGAAAAAGTATTCAGAACATCCCAAAGCTTCTTTACTAATAAAATTTGGTGAAGTATTTCATGAGCTTGAACTGGACTGGGAAAAAGCCAAAGAGCTTATCTATGATTTCAGACGTTCGAGAGAACCCGAGGTTAGGGATGCGCTTTTCAAAATAAGTGAGATACTATGGTCAAGAACTAACAATATAGTTCTTGAGGCACAGATCATTTCAGAGAAGAAAGTAACTGAGTTTAAAGCCATATATATATTCATGATCATTTCCCTTATAGGTATTTTTATTATAATACTCTATATCCGTAAGTATGTTGCCAACGAACTGGAGATCCTTGCCATGAAGGACAGCCTTACACAGATCTATAACCGCAGCTGCCTTGATGATTTTCTGATGAAAGAGCTTGAACGTCTCAGACGTTATAAAAGACCTTTTTGTGCCATAATGTTTGACATCGACAACTTTAAAAGTATAAACGATACCTACGGACACGACAAAGGTGACATTCTTTTGAAGCAAATATCAAAAATTGTAAGGCAGAACATACGCATCAGCGATGTTTTTTTCCGGCTCGGCGGAGATGAATTTATGGTAATTTTTCCAGAAAGCAATTCAGAACAGGCTTTTACTGCTGCGGAAAAAATCCGTTCCATGGTTGAGAAAACAGATTTTTTTGAGTCGGAAAAGATCACCATCAGCATCGGTCTTGCACAGGCAAAAGAGGAAGATACTGCTTCTTCGCTTTATAAAAGAACTGACATTGCGCTTTATTTTGCCAAACGTCTTGGAAAAAACAGAACAGAAATATCAGACTGACACCAAAAATATAGATAAAAAGAAAGATTTTTTTAAGAATATGCAAATGATATAATGATATACTTTATAAAACTACTTTAAAAGGTGAAGCAGATGAAAGTAAAAAATAAAATTTTTTTGGGAATACAGCTTACAATAATGATTTTTACTTTCATTATATTTGCTTTTTATATTATAGTTATCTATACTGACAGTATCGAAAAAAACCATGAATTTTTTAAAACGGCA
>CALMRR010000517.1 GCA_937871925.1 uncultured Petrotoga sp. | reverse complement strand
CACGTACTCCAGGCTGCAATGTGTGGTGCTGATATATCCACCATTCCGTTTGATGTGCTGAAAAAGCTTTTCAACCACCCTCTTACGGATATCGGTATCTCAAAGTTCAATGAAGACTGGAAAAAATATCAAGATTATCTTAAATCAAAGAAGTGAAAAAAAAAGCACACCTTTGAAGGTGTGCTTCGATTTTAATCGTTTATACTCACATTGTTTCTTATGTCAAGAAGAACTTTTTCTTCACTGCTGTTCAAGCTTTCCCCTTTTAAAGCTTTCTTGGCAACATCCACAAGTCTCATAAAAGAAAGATCATATGAGTACTTCTTTTGTACATACTCAAATAAATTAGCAACGCTATTCTTTGTTGCCGGAGATACTTTTTCGCCGTTATAGCGGCTGTCACAGCTTTCAACAAGGGCATATATGCAGTTGTGTAAGACACAAGCATGATTATGGTTCTTGGCAATACGTACCAACTGAGGAATATAAGGTTCAATATCTTTTATCCCCAACGGTTTTTGCTTGCTCCGACTTGCGATTTTACCAAAACTCCACAGTGCACTTATAAGCTGGCGTGTTTCACTGCTGCTAAGAAAACCTGTAATTTCATTAAACGAAGATACTTTGGTACCGGTTTTCCCCAAGGAAATGAGCGCCGACTCTATTATTGGCTTTATCATTTGATGACTTGCATTGAAGACTCCGCTTATGACTTCTTCACATCTGCTGTCCTCGGTTTTTCCCAAGGCCTCTATGATAAACCTTTTATTTATAAATTTTTGAGGAGAGTACGTCACCTCCAAGACCATTGGATTAAGCTCTTTTTTGCTGTAATCTAAAAATGCGTTGTTAAGGCCCGTACTTTTCATAAGGTTGCCTATTATGAAAACCGCCCTCTGCACAAAAAGATCTTCCTGATAAGTTGATATCTCGCTTACAAGAAGATTCACGGCATTATTTTTGTCGGTGCATCTGCATATGCAGCCTTCAACATCTTTAATTTGCTTAAAGAAAGTTGCTTTGCTATTGTTATCTTTAACTCTTACGACATTTTTGCAAAGATTCTTAAGCATTTTTATGCTCGACTTCGAAACCGGGTTCTCAAAAGTGTCTTTATAAGAGATCTGTCTGGAAGGCTTGGGGTTTATACTTCCTGAATCGGCAAATTCCTCCTTTTTATTGGAATCGACTTCAAAAACGAATCTATCGTTTTCGTTGTTGTTTATGAACCCTTTCATTGAAATTATACCGCTTTCATTTATTTCAACCTGTACAGAAACCTTATCACCGGCATTAAGACTTCTGTCAAATCTCGCAAACCTTTCAGCTATCTTCCTGTTAGGACGGAGAGTGTCGTTTCTGCTTCCGATATAGATCGGAAAATGTATAACGTTGGTACCGGTCTGCGGGATTGTAAAGTTATCATAAACTTTTGATCTGTAAGGAAGAGTTACCCCTGCTTTGGCAAGATGTTCAACATGCTGGCCATTAGTCTCTATGCCTATGCTGTCATTTAAAATCTTCTGAAACTTCGTGCCGTTATGAAGCTCATAATGATAGTACACCCCTCCGCAGGCTACCGATAAATCGGGATCTTGCATACTTATTGGTTTTAGGTCGAAGAGTCTTTGTAAACGCGACTTTATAATGCTCAGCTTGGTCATCCCTCCGTTGAGAAGGATAGCGTCTACTTTTACATCTTTTCCGCTTTTCTCCTTAGCCTTTGCCATTACATCAAGAACAGGGTATATTATATTCTTAGACTCTATGCTGATACTGG
The DNA here is from genome assembly GCA_937871925.1 of uncultured Petrotoga sp. Classification (GTDB taxonomy): domain Bacteria; phylum Thermotogota; class Thermotogae; order Petrotogales; family Petrotogaceae; genus UBA5851. The sequence continues at coordinate 9,176 of CALMRR010000517.1, read as the reverse complement.
TCCTTAGACTATCTGCACTTTCAAGTGTGAGTTCATTGGCTAATATATCTGAAACGATCTTTTCATAATCGCTTTTGGTGATTACTTCGTCAAGAGCTATATCATCAACTATATTCGCCTGGACAACTTCTGCATATACTTCTTCGTCTATTCCCATCATAGCGTTGTTAAGCTCTTTTTCCGCTATTTCTATCTTTGCTTTTTCAGCCAGGTTTAGCAAAACAGAAAAAAGGCGGTTTTTTTCAAACTCATTGAGATTTTTTCTTGATACTTGCTTTTCTATCTTAGAATAAAGATACTCTGCGATCTTAGAGTCAAAGTTATCTCCCCCTACCAATGTATGCAGAGAGATAGCATAATCTTCAATTTTCACCTTTTGGTTTTCATCCCTCCAAACCTTGTGAAGCGACACATCAAGGGTACCTCCTCCAAGATCATAAACCAGAATATTTTTAGGAGAACTCAGATCAACAACAGTCTCCGGTACATTCCCCATGTCTATGTCCCTGACAAAATTAAAAAGGGCAGCCCTGGGTTCGTCCAGAAGTATGTTTCGCTCCGTTCCGTCTTCATTTACAGTTTTTATGCCTGCGTTTTTTGCCGCCTCTATGGTAGCCAAGCGCATGTCTGAATCAAAAGATGCAGGTACAGTTATTACAACATCATCCGGCATACTTTTGAAAAGTTCCTTTGCATTGTTTAAAACAAACTTGAGTATAAAAGAACTTATATCCGAAGGACTAAACTTGGTGCTAGCCATTTCATAAAGCCTATCTGTACCCATAGAGCTTTTAACTGACCGTACAACATTTTGGGGATTTATGCATGCCATATGTTTGGCATAAGGTCCTACAACCGGAATAATCTCTTTCTCATTAATGTTTTCTATGAAGACACAGGAAGGAACCAATTGACTGGTCTCTATTCCTCCTGTGGCACTTTTCATTTTCATTTTAAGAGTTTTAGCTTCAATACGTCCGGTTCTTGGATTTATCATTCCATAGGCAAAAACTGTGTTAGTTGTCCCAAGATCTATTGCGCAATAATAACCCATTAAACTCCCTCCTCCTGAATTATCTCACCATATTTAGGCACAGAAATAACAACATCCTTGTACTTCCATCCGGGTGACAGCGTCTTCACTTGTTTTTCATCTGAACTCTCCATAAACGGCATACCTTCATACTCTGAATTTTTGGCCTGCTCAAGAGTCAACCTTCTTTCAATGGACGGATCTATCTCGCTAATCCCATAATCACGTATAAACTTCATGTACTGCCTTATAAGAACCGGAATGGAACGAACATCTTCCGGAAACTCATATCCGGACTTTTTAAGAGCTATAATACTTTTCTCACACCTTACAAAATTATCCAGAAGATATCCATATTCCTTGGAATTAAGCGTTTGAAAGAACTCTTTAACTAAAGCCGCTTTTTCTTCCTGCTTAAAGTTCTCTATGTTCTCTTTGTGTTCATCCAAAGCATCCATAACCAGCTCTAGCGTATTTCGCAGATCATTTACAGTAGGCGCTTCCTCTGCACTTTTGTCGTTTTCGTTTCCTTTTAATACACTTCCGATCCCATAGTTCATTATAGAAATATCCTGACCAAAGTCATACTTTTTTCTGTACTTTCTTTCTTCCGCCATCCAATCAACCAGCTTGGCAAGACATCTTGTGGAATAACTGTATCCTAAAAGTTCTATTTTATATAAAAAATCAATACTCTTAACTTCCTTTAACTTACACAGAAAAAGGTACAGGATTACCTTGTCTCTCATCTTTTCCTTATTGAAAGTGAAGACCATTTTCTTTAAGTTCATGTACTCGTCTTGGGTAAAGTCCTCTGAAAAATAAAACTTAAAAAGTTTTTCTGCTATATCTTGGCTCTTTTTTATCATCTCTACTCTTTTATGTGGATTACTCGAAAAATCATCCTCAAAGACCCTGTAAACATTTATAAATACTCCATTTTCCCTAAGCTCATTTTCGATTGTTCTGGGATGCTCAAACGGATCTTTTATAACTGCATACATAACTTTGTTTTCCTTTAAAATACTCTCTTTAATACCTTTCTCGCTTTTTTTTGATAACTCCTCATAATGATTAAGTACTTTGGTTATGATCTCTAACTCCTTCATTCTATGATCCCCCCCATGTAGTATTTTTCAAAGTTCCTTACATTTACGGCTTTTATCGAAGGCCATCTTTCATCTATTTCATCCATAATGCTCCAGCTTTTATCTTGATTCTCCCCGTGAACCAAAAAGATTGTTTTTGGATAGATTTTTTCTATCAAATGACATAAGTCTTCAAACTGAGCATGTTTAGAACTTATAACCGTTTTGTTCTTCATGTATCCATAGGTGCTCTCTGTTATCAAAACATCTGCGTCCTTAATAAACTCAAACGCACATGAGTTTTCAACCTCATCAGAAGAAAGCGGAAAAGAAAAATCTCCTGTATACACCAGTTTTTGCCCTTCATAAAAAATAACGGTCATAGCTGCACCGTCTATATGACCTGCAGGAACAAAAATACAGTCTAAATCCCCGCATGAAAACGGTTCAAAAAAATCGTAGGCGGCAATTGACATAAAAACCTGTTTCAAATTCAGGTACTGATCTATATTAAAAGTATCCAAACAGGCAGATACTCTTTTTATCAGGTTATCTTTACATTGCGGAGTTGATATGATCCTTTGAAAACCGTTTTGATAAAAATACGGAAGAGCTCCGAAATGATCCTTGTGAGAATGGGAAACGATGATTGAACCGGTTTGAGAAGAACCTGGAAAAATCCCCTCTTTGAAAAGTGAATCGATGCTCGGATACTTCCTTTCGCCAAACCTCATTCCACAGTCCAGAATTACTCTATTGTTGCCCAGTGAAAGGCAGTAGCTGCTGGCTCCTATCTCACTGCCTCCACCTGTCGCCAAAAAGTAACCCTCCATATTGCCACCCCCGGCATTATGCTGCCTTTAATATACTGTACTTGGCAAAAAAATCATGGTATTTTCCATTGCCATTATTTAGTATTACCAATTTTTCTCTGGCTCTGGTGATTCCCGTATATACCAGTTCTTCTTGATCATTCTCTCCGATAAGGAGAATAACGTTGTTCATCTCCATACCTTTAAAACTTTGAATTGTGCTTATCTTTAGCTCATGACCATTTCTTGATTCCGACCAGAAATTTAACTTTCTGTCTTTTCTTATTTCTTCACATAAAGTTTTTATCATGTTGGACTTTTTCTCTTTATCCAATTTTGCCTTTATTTCTTCATACTCTTGCTGAGTTTCAAAAGAGCTCTTGGTAGCTTTTTGGGTCTTTTGTCTGTAAAATTTTTCGAAAACTCTTAAATACTCGATACTACTACCTAAAACAACCACGTTCTCACCGTTGTTTTCTGCCTTTCCAATCTCGTGCAAAAGCTCTCCATACACAGTGCTTTGTTCATCAACCCAAAGGTACTCCAACTTAAAATCCAAAATGCTCGTCTGAAAGCTTTCAACCTCATCAACCAAGTACTTGCCTGACAGAAATTGTTTTTGAAAATTAATAATCATAGGGCTTATTATTCCTTTAAAGCGTTTCAATTTTTTGAGCTTGTTCCATCTGCCGGGAATTCCTGTGTTGGGTTTTTTTTCTGCTCCATCAACAGCTCTACCGTATAAGTTCTGTTTTTCATCTCCGAAAAGGACCAACTCACCGTTTTCTTTAAGGAAAAACTTTCTTAAAATCGCTATCCATCTGCTATCGTAGTCCTGAACTTCATCGATCAGTATGGCAGAGTACTTAGGAAGCTTATCCTTGACAGGAAAAAAATAAGCTTCATCAGCATACTTATTTTCAAAGTACTCTTCTCTTTCCTTTTTTGAAGCACCTTGTTCTAGTCTTCCTATTTCTATTCCGGCTTTGGAAAGTTTCCTGTAAACAAACTCATGATAGTTGTTTACAGCAAAGTTACCCATTTCAAACTCTCTGGGAACATCTTTGATCATTTGCTCTATATATCCTCTCAAAGCACAGTTGTAGGTAAGGATCAGAACCATTTCGCCTGTACGCTCACAGGCACTTACAGCTCTGAACGCAAGCGTAAGAGTCTTTCCGGAACCAGCTATCCCTGATATCTTATAGTGTCCGGGTTTACTCTGAGAAAGCTCTTTCTGCTTAGTGGTAAGTTCTATTTTTTTACCATCGCTTATCAGATGCTTAGGAGGGAGAACTTTTTCTCTGAAGCTTTCATAAAGTTCTTTATCAAAAAGCTTGTTCAATTTAAAGTGCAGACTATTTAAGATTTTTTCAAGATACGATGCGTTTAACATATCTTGTGTAATAGCGTTTCTATACTTGTCCCCGCCTTCGCAAACAAGATTGTTTTTATAAGCAAGACACCCTTGTCCGAAGCTTATAAGCTCATCCTTAGTGACGTTTTTAAAGTAAACAAGAGTTTTTACTATACCGTAGAAGGATTGATTTTTAGCTTTTTTGCTTCTAAGATCTTTAATTTCGCCTTCATAAAAGCAGTCTTTAATCTTCTTAACTTGTTCAAACGGCGAAAGCACCTTCATGGAACCCTTCTTAAGATACCATGATACTTTTTCGTTTTCTTTTTTTACAAAGTAATCGTTTAGATCCCAATCTTTAACCTCTATAACAATAACTCCCGTATCCTTTTTCATTATCAGTATGTCAGGGTGTAAATCATTTATCCATGGCTTATAGTATATTTCATAAGAATCATCCAGATTGTTTTCTAAGAAATTTAAGAGCTCGACTTCTCCTTCGGTAGGTTGATCTTTTTGGTGCTTAGCCTTATTGTTGTTATAAACGATCATACTATTCACCTCCGTCAGAATTTTATACTTTCTTTCAAATTATTATTCGACATTTAGAAATGGTTGCTATATGCGCCATATCACCAATATTTAAGAAAAAAAGAATGAGCCCGGTACAATACCGGACTCATTCACAAATGGTTTAATATTCAATTTTGTCTAAACTTTGGGATCGCTTCATAACGGAGAGAATTTTTTATTCCTGAGCTTTTTTGAGTGCATCTTCCAGCGCTTTAAGATGTGTTTTAGATGTAAGCGTTGCTCCGCTTATAACATCCACCTGAAGTGACTGTGAACTCAATACCCGATCAAAAAGATCCTCAACTGTTTTACCGCCTGTCAGCTTAACAGGTTGACCATTCTTATCCAATGCTCCTTTTATTACCTTAATATCAGAAATTTTTCCTTCATCTATACTAACCTGTAGTTCGGTATCTCTTAGATGATCTTTGCTTCCTATGTATTTTCCTGTGTATACTCCATCTTTGAATCGATTGGAATCGATGCTTTCTATTTTCATTCCCTCTATCTCGCGCATCCCGGGAAGACTCCATAATATTCCGGACGTTAGCCCGACTGCAACTACTCCGATAATAACCGCTAACGTAATAAGCATTTTTGGTTTCCCCTTCCTTTTTTTAGTTTTTTTCATCGTCCTTCCTTCCTCCTATAATAAATATTTCAGAATTTTGAACAGAGCTAAAAAAATCTTTCAATCCCTGAGTAATATAAATATTTGATTTTTCATCAACTATAATTATTTGAATATCTGCGAACTGCTCAATATATCTATGTACCTCACCAATCCCTGAAAGAAATATTATGGTTGAAAGTGCATCAGCCTGAACAGCACTGTGGGCGACAACTGTTACGCTTGCTATACCTGAGTTCATGGGGTAGCCTGTTTTAGGATTCAGTATATGGTGCCAGCACCTTCCGTTTTTATCAATAAAAAACCTTTCATAATCGCCGGAAGTCACGATATGCTTACTTTCTGATTGGAGCACTCCTATAAGCTCCCCGGTTTTACGTGGATGCCTTATTCCAACACTCCATAAAGAACCTCCAGGTTTTCTGCCTATAAGGGATACGCTCCCGCCAATACTTATAAATGCAGAATCTATTCCCTTATTTTTTAAAAGCTCTGTACATCTATCCGCAGCAAACCCTTTTCCTATTGCTCCAAGATCAATTGCTTGTCCGGGCTTTCTGAGCATCACCGTCTGTTTTCTTTCATTCAGAATCAAATCCATATAGTTTACTAAAGAAACAGTCTTTTCTATCCTATCATTTTCGGGAGGGGACAAAGAGTTTTTATAGCCCCAAAGGTCCATCAACGGAGCAATAGAAATATCAAAAAGTCCGCCTGAAAGCTCTGAATATCTTTTAGATTCTGCAAGAAGCTCAAAAGTATCCCTGCTTACTTTTACTGGTTTTTTTCCGGCATTGCTGTTAATTTTCCATACTTCGCTTTTCTTTACAAACCGACTGAGTTTTTTTTCCAGTCTTTTCAATTCATTAGTCACAAGGTCACTTTCCCGTGATCTTTCATCAGAAAATATCTTACAGGTTACTTCCGTGTCCATGGCATACACCATTTTATCTCCCTGTTTTGTAGTCTGTATACTTATATGTTGTCCGTAATCTATTTTTGTGGTGGAGTTAAGCTTTGCATTATAAGCTCCGTTATGATATGAACCAACTGCGGAAAGTATTCCAGGCCTATTTCTTGCTTATGCGTATCAATATTTATTATTGAGGCAAAGATCATCATTATCATCCTGCTGTCTATATCCGCACGCATTTTTCCCTGCGCCTGCCATTGTTCTACTATCTTGAGAAAATCTCCGTAGAGAAAATCAACAGCATCCGCTCCGTTTTCTTGCCTATATGTTTTTTCAATTTTTTCAAAAACAGCTTTGTTGTACCACTCCGAAAGTATAGCATTGGCTTTCATGCCCTGAAAATTAAGCTCCATCATTTGTTTTACAGTGTCCATAGGACTCATGGATTTATCAAGTTTTTCAAAACATTCCTTTTTTAGTTTGACATTTTCATGTAAAAAAATTTCCATAAAAAGATTTTCTTTTGAAGAGTAGTAATTATAAAAAGTTCCGACAGAAATACCCGCACTTTGTGCTATATCAGAAATGGCCGTATCCTTAAAACCCTTGCTGGCAAATATTTTTCTTGCACAGTTATATATTAGTTCCTTTTTGTCCTGCATACTTTCCTCCAAAAAAAATGAATGAATATTTTTTTATTCATTCATATAGTATCATAATGTTTTTATTTTGTCAATTTTTTGAATGTATCTAAGCTTTAATTTAAAAACTTTGCTATATATATAAAGAACATCCTTTCTTTTTAAGAAAGGATGTTTATTCTATTATGTCAAGCTTCATAGCTGTCTTTTGGGCTGACCTGTTGTGAAAATAAACTATATACTTTGCATCCGGGCTGAAAACCACAGCATTTGAAATAATGATTCTTAGGATACAACATTCAGGGTCATCTTCATTCACATGTCTGTCATAGAATTTGAAAAAAACCTTTCTTAGAGTGCTGGCAAACTCCAAATTTTCGGGCTTTTTAGGATTGCCCATATTCACACCTTTACCCCAGATCTGATGAATTTTATAACAGGCAGCAACCCTTGGGTCTTTAGCAATATCTTTCATTTTGTGCGACGCCATATGAGAAACCACATAAAAACTTCCTTCATGATAGTACCCATCAACCACTCTCACACTTGGTCCTAATTCAGAAAGCGTAGCAAGAGAAATACATACATCCTGTCCCATCTGTGAATCCATAACAGCCAAAGCCTCTGAAAAAAAATCCATTTTTTCATCTCTATTTCGCTCAAATTCCTCAAGCTATTCCATTCTAACCGTTCTATAAAAACTCACTTTTCCCTCATTTCATTTATAGACCTAATAAATTCTCTTCGGTTAAATATCCAGAACTTATAAGTTTTTCCGTTCTTCAATTCTATTGTGGCTATAGAAAGTATTTTCAAAAATTTTTTAAACTTTATTGAGCCGATATCACTGTAAGCAAGTCTTAACTGTTTATACTCTTCAGGTACGGTAAGCTTCTGACACATGAAATAAAATGCATCATCTTTTAGCTGAACTGCTCCGCCGCACAGACCATTTATAACTGCACTGGCATAAAAACTTCTTTTCATATTAACCCCCGTTCTGTATATCCCCTACGGTAACAGTTTATATTTTCCATATCTTATTTAAAAATCTCTTCCTTGCTCATTTTAAGAACCACTTCTATTATATCCGGATCAAACTGTCTTGCGGTGTTGTCCTTAAGCTCTTGGTTTATCTGTTCCCAAGTAAGCGGCTTTCTGTAAGATCTTTTGGAATACATCGCGTCAATTGAATCAGCAACACATATTATTCTTGAAAGCAGCGGAATATCAACACCTTTGATTTTATTGGGATATCCATTCCCATCGTATCTTTCGTGGTGGTAAAGGACAATATCGGCTATCTCTCTGAGGTTTTTTGATTTTGAGAGGATATCATACCCGTATGCAGGATGCTTTTTAACCTCTTCATACTCCTGATATGTAAGCTTGGCGGGTTTGTTAAGTATATCAGTTGGAATGAGTATCTTTCCTATGTCATGCAGAAGTCCCGCCCAGAAGATCTTTTCCATATCTTCCTGGCTCATCATCATCTTTTTAGCTATGTTTAGAGATATCTCGGCAACATTGCTGGAATGACCTTTAGTATATTCGTCATGAACCTCCAGAATATTTACCATGGAAGTTATAACTTCCTTCTGGAAGGAGCTTCTTACATCAGAGTATCTTTTGAAAGTAAGAAATGCGTTGGCAATATTGGAAAAGGCTTTTAGAATCTTTATGGAATCTTTTGAAAATGCTTTTTCAGAATTTTCATCAATATCAAGATCTATATTTCCAAGATACTCCCCGTTAACCACAAGAGGTGCTATAAGCGAGTACCTAACAGGCATAGAAGCTTCCTCTATTTTTTGGTATATACCGTCTGGGAGCTCTCTATTCTGATCTCTCAGCTTTTCAACAATAACCGGTTCACAGAAAAAGACCAGATATGATTTTTTTAACGGTATAAGCCTAAGCTTTTCCAGATCATGTCCGACAGCGGCAACAAAAGTCCATTGATCACCGTCTACGAGAGAGATGCTCCCATAATCGGACTCGGGAATTATACGCATAGCTGTTTCCAAAAGTCTTTTAAAAAAAGTTTCATCTTTATTGATAGTATCAAAGAACGCTACCGATGCCATGTTTATAAGATCCTCAAACTTTTTCGAAAGCTCTTCGATCT
>CALMRR010000516.1 GCA_937871925.1 uncultured Petrotoga sp. | reverse complement strand
GACATGGCTGCGGCCATAGCGGCTCCTCTTGTTTTTCTTGGGTTTATGATCTATCTTAATTACAAGCTTGCTTTGGTTCTTTTCATACCGGTTTTGATAGGAATCTTTTCTCAGAGCTGGATGTTTAAGAGCTATGGGAAAAGAATGGAAAAGTATCATAAGCTTCTGCAAAAACTCAACTCGACTATTATGGAGTATATAAGTGCAATGAATGTGATGAAGGCTTTCAATCTTTCGGCAAAATCTTTTAAAACATATAAGGATACAACTAAGGAATATGCTGACTACTGGATTGAGATTACTCATGATACTGTTCCATATTATTCTTTGTTCCTAACGCTTATTGACTCCGGACTTCTTTTTATAATTCCTATAGGTGGGATAATGCTTCTTAATAATAGTATAAATATAGCAACTTATATACTTTTTATTCTCCTGTGTTCCAACTTTCTTTCTTCATTCAAGGCAATACTTGAGTTTGGCGGAAACTTTGCCATGCTTCTTAAGGGAGCAGGAAAGATTAAGGATATAATGAACAGTCCTGTGCAGCCAGATACTGCTTTGGACTTTGGAAAACCGGTTCAGGGAGATATACAGTACAGCAATGTGTCTTTCAGGTATGAACAGAAGTACGTTATAAAAGACTTTTCTCTAAAGATACGTCAGGGTTCAACTATTGCGCTTGTAGGTCCTTCCGGATCTGGTAAGACTACCGTCGGGCAGCTTCTTGGAAGGTTCTGGGATGTAAATGAAGGAAGTATAAGTATCGGCGGTACCGATATACGTGAAATACCTTACAAAACTCTTATGAATAATGTTTCATTTGTTTTCCAGGATGTTTTTATGCTTCATGACAGTATATATGAAAATATCCGGATGGGAAAAGAAACTACCGAAAAAGAAGTCATGCAGGCTGCTAAAAAAGCTCAGATACATGATTTTATAATGGGTCTTCCACAGGGGTATCAGACCATGCTCGGTGAAGGCGGGATAAAGCTGAGCGGTGGAGAGAAACAGAGGA
>CALMRR010000515.1 GCA_937871925.1 uncultured Petrotoga sp. | reverse complement strand
TTTTTCCATGGCATTGATTACATCTTTAGTCTGAAAAGCTGTAGCTTCAAGGGCAGCACGGGCGATGTGATACTTATTTACAAAACGCGTCAGCCCTACTATGGTACCGCGTGCCTTGCTCTGCCAGTAGGGGGCAAAAAGACCTGAAAATGCCGGGACAAAGTATACTCCTCCATTGTCTTCTACTTGACCTGCAAGCTCCTGTATATCAGAGGAACTTTCGATTATGCCAAGATTATCTCTGAGCCATTGAACTAAGGCTCCGGCAATAGCTATGGAACCTTCAAGGCAGTATACCGGGGCACTTTTTCCTATTTTGTAACCTATGGTGGTAAGAAGACCGTTATTGCTTATTATGGGAGTGTTGCCAGTATTCATAAGCATAAAGCAGCCTGTTCCGTAAGTATTTTTTACTTCTCCGCTTTCAAAACAGTTCTGTCCAAACATCGCTGCCTGCTGATCACCAAGGTCTCCGCATATAGGGATGTCTTCAAGCAGTACAGTCGTACAACCATAAAAGTCAGAGCTGGGCCTTATCTGCGGTAAAATCTCTGATGGTATCCCAAATATATCCAAAAGCTCTTTATCCCACTCAAGGTTTTTTATGTTCATAAGCTGTGTTCTGCTGGCGTTTGAAACATCGGTTACATGAACTCCGCGTCCGGGACCTCCTGTAAGCTTCCATATCAGCCAGGAATCTATATTTCCAAAAAGAACCTTTCCTTTGCCAAGATCTTCTTTGACCTGCGGGATATTATCTATGATCCATTTTATTTTGCTGGCGGAAAAATACGTATTTACAGGCAATCCTGTTTTTTCACGTATTCTCTCCCCACATGTGCGGCTTAATTCACGACACATATCGTCTGTTCTGACATCCTGCCATACAATAGCGTTATAATAAGGTTTGCCGGTAGTTTTATCCCACAGCACAGTTGTTTCACGCTGATTGGTTATACCTATTCCGGATATCTCTGAAATCTCTATACCCGACTTAGCAAGACCGCCGATTATTACCTTAAGAGTTTTTTCAATTATTTCAAGCGGATCATGTTCCACCCATCCTGAATAAGGGTAGATCTGACGGTGTTCCATCTGGTCAAACGCAACAACTTCACCGCTTTTGTTAAATATCATAAATCTTGTGCTTGTAGTCCCCTGGTCTATAGCACATATGTATTTTTTCATAGCTCCCCCCCAAGCAACGGCTTTATTTCTTAAACCATTCTATAATATGATCTGCAACCTTTTCCCTCTCTAAATCATTAATGAGTACATGCCCGCTCTTTTCAAGAACCACTGTTTTTTTGGTACTAGACCCTATCTTTTCCTCTATGATATCCTTGACTTCAAGCGGCACTGTTCCGTCTGACTTTGAAACAATTGTAAGCGCCGAAGATTTGACGTTGGGAAGTTCCTTTTCGGCCATTTTCTGAAGCTTAAGAAGTTCGGCGGCCATAGGAGGATAGTCCCTGTTCCAATATACTTTCCCTATCTTATACATTTCCTTGTCCGGATTTGTATAGTTTTCATCACGCATTATCTGACGACTGAACAGTTTTATGAAAGGAGTATAGTAAATCTTTCTGTTTTTTGCTCTCAGCGCCGGAGCAGCCAGTACTATTTTCGGAATATCATACTTTGCCGCAAGAAGTATAGTAAGCAGCCCCCCCATTGAAAGACCTGCAACATAGACTTCTTTATGAGAACTTTTCAAATCCATATATGTGTCAACAACTTTTCTGATCCAATCATTTCGATTCGTCTGGAGAAAATCTTCCGGTGATGTGCCATGTCCCGGAAGTCTGGGAATATAAACTGTATATCCCTCTTTGTTAAGTCTTTCGGCCACATAGATAAACTCATGCGGAATGCCTGTATATCCGTGTATAAGAAGAACTGCCGTATCCCCGCCTTTATAGAAGCTTGGCAGCGCTATCGGAGATGCAAGCAGAGTCTGCTTCGGAAAGTCATCGTACTTCATATAATCACCGTCTTTATCTTTTTTTTGTTATTATTTCTTTTGCTGACTCGACAATATCTTCTGCTGTCATTTTATATTTTTTCATGAGGAAATCAACTTTTCCCACTTCTCCAAAATGATCTCTTACACCTATCCGGCTCATTATTACAGGGTAGTTCTCGCTCAGCACTTCCGAAACAGCACTGCACAGACCGTTTATTATACTGTGGTTCTCAGCTACTACAACAGCTCCTGTTTTCTTGGCCGATTCTATTATTATATCTTTATCGATAGGCTTTACTGTGTGAATATTTACCACCCTGGCGCTTATCCCCTGCTTGTCAAGGGTTTGTGCCGCATTCAAAGCCTGTTTGAGCATTATACCGCTCGCCACTATCGTAACGTCTTTTCCGTCTTTCACAAGATGTCCTTTTCCTATTGTAAACTTTTCATCCTGATTAAAAAACAGTTCCTTGGTTTTCCTGTAAACTCTCATATATACGAGTCCTGGCATCTCATATGCCTGTTTCATAAACTGATACAGCTGTATTGAATCCACCGGCTCAACAACAACGGCTCCTGGTATGGATCTCATAAGGGCCACATCCTCAAAGCTCATATGAGTACCGCCGTTAAGCTCTGCCGTAACTCCCGGATCCATAGCAACTATCTTAACGTTAAGTCCAGCATAGGCAACGGATATAGTTATCTGGTCAAACGGTCTGCGGGTTGCAAAGGCTGTAAAAGAACTTGCAAAAGGTATCTTTCCCATATTGGAAAGTCCGGCAGCAACGCTTATCATACTCTGTTCAGCAACTCCGACATCAATAAATCTTTGGGGGAACTTATCTTTGAATACCTGCGTTCCGGAAGATTTCATAAGATCTGCTTCTAAAACGACTACACGACTGTCATTCTGAGCCAGTTCACAGAGCGTCTCCGAATAAACCTGTCTCATCTCTTTATTTTCAAACATTTATTATTCCTCCTGATTATTTATATAATTCTTCTACAGCCTGTTTCCACTGTTCTTCAGTTATATTCATATTATGTGAGGAGACCTTTCCTTCACCAAGCTTAAATCCTTTTCCCTTGACTGTATCCAGAATTATCATACTGGGTTTGCCCTTTGTCTGCTTTGCACTTTGAACTGCTTCATATATGGCTCTAACGTCATGTCCGTCAACTGTCAGGACATTCCAGTTAAATGCTCTGTATTTGTCAGCAATAGGTTCAAGTGAGTTTATGTTTTCAACATAATCATCTATCTGCATCTTGTTGTAATCTATGAAAGCCGTAAGGTTATCAAGTTTTTTGTTCCCAGCAAGCATGAGTGCTTCCCATACTGATCCTTCCTGTGATTCGCCATCTCCGACTATTGCATATATTCTGGATTGCATATTGTCAAGCTTGGCTGCCATTGCCATTCCTACGGCTGCCGGAAATCCCTGACCCAAAGAACCGGCAGTCATATCAACACCAGGTGTTTTTAGCCTGTCGCAATGACTCGGGAGATTGGTTTGTGGTTTATTCAGAGTGTATATCCATTCATAAGGAAAAAAGCCTTTATCAGCCAGAACAGCATAAAGAGCAGGTCCGGCATGACCTTTGGAAAGGACAAACCTATCTCTTTCTTCCCAGTGGGGATTTTTGGGATCAACTTTCATTTCCTTGTAGTACAGAACAACCAAAGTTTCTACGATCGAAAGAGATCCTCCGATATGTCCCACCCCGAGAGTTCCGATCATTTCAAGGATGATCTTTCTTATCTCCTTGCACTTTTCATTAAGACCGACCACTTCTAGCTCTGTCAAAATAATCACCTCGTATGTTTTTTATTGCTGTACATAAAATTATACCACCCATACTTTTTGATATTGAAATATCCTTGTAAATAAAAAGCACCTGCAAAGTTTATATCCTTTGCGGTGCATTCTTTTATTTTATTTCTATCTCTTCTTTATAAAGTTCATTGAACTCGTCATAAATTTCAAAGAATACTCTTTGCACCTTTATCGGCACTTCATCGCATTCATCCAGATCTATGGTTATTTCATAACTTTCATCGTTTTTTGAAATGTTTATATTGAGCATTGAACTCACACCATCTTCATAATCCTTCGAGATTCCATCATCCAGAATATATGTAAAGCTCGCTTTTTTTGATATAAATGCTACCACGTAAAGTGTGGTTATATCTTTCTGGTCTGTATACTCCATCGGTTCATTCAGAACTATCATGGAATTTTCTTTTATAAAAAGAGGAATCCTGTCGATCGGGGCATCAATATAATAATCACCCGGTTCATACACCTGCAAATTTCTTTCCTCCCATTTTTTTGCTGTCCAGCCCAACCACCTGCATTGAGGAAGATGTACGTATCTGCCTGCAGCATTTGGAGTATAAACAGGTGCAACCATAAGAGAACGTCCATACATATACTGGTCCTCAATATCTTTGACTCTTTCGCCTTCAAAGTTCATACTGATTGACGTTATAAACGGTCTGAGATTCTCAACGCTTTCTATAAACTCTGAATATGCGTATGAAAGAAAAGCATACCGTAATCTTATGGTATCTTTCATATACTCCATAGACCTTTCATCAAAAGAGAATGGTTCCTGTTTTCTTGTTCCAAGAGCCGAATGATTTCTGAAAAGAGGAGTAAATGCACCTAACTGCGTCCACCTTATAAGAAGCTGTGAATCACTGTTGCAGCCAAATCCGCCCACATCCGCACCGGTATAAAAAAAGCCGCTCATGTTCAAAGACTGGAGCATTCTTATGTGAACAAGCATATGTTCCCACCAGCTCATATTGTCACCCATCCATATGGCTGTAAACCTGTGTGCGCCGCTGTAACTGCTCCTGGTAAGCAGAAAGTACCTCTTACCCGGCATTATGTCTTCAAACCCATCAGCCGCAGCACGGCACATATTGAATCCATAAAGATTGTGAACATCATCATGACATACAACCTTTCCTTCATCGGTTTTCTGGTAAAAGCTTTTATAGTCGTCCCTGCTGTTGGACATTTTATTCATACGATCCCTCAGCGAGGCGCTTGCCCATCCTATATCCTCAATCTTCTGTCCCGAAAAGAACGTTTTTACATCATCAAGAATCTTCTTCATAGAGTTCTGTGAGTAGAAGATGGCAGGTTCGTTCATATCGTTCCAAAATCCTTCTATCCCTTGTTCAGTAAATACTTTATAGCTTTCGCCCCACCATTTTCTGACATCTGACCTTAAAAAATCCGGAAAAAATGTTAGTCCTGGCCATACGGCTCCCACAAAAG
>CALMRR010000514.1 GCA_937871925.1 uncultured Petrotoga sp. | reverse complement strand
CAGAATAACTAAAAATCCACCTTCACGTGAGGCAAATACAACATTTATTATAAATACATTTTCTTCGAAACAGAACTCAGACATGAAAGACAATCCAAAATCATCGGTTAGCCTAGCTACTATATACCGTACCTCAGGCTGAATTGTATAAATATAAGCTTCGTTGCTGTTTTTTATCTCAATGTCAGTATTAAAAACAACTTTCTTGAACTCTCTTATAAAATCTTCTATATGCATGTTATCATCCTCTTATCCCAATACTATCAAAGTTGCTTTTTCTAATATCTTATTTAAAAAAGGCAGAAAATAGAGACTTGCTAAAACTATCATAATTAAAGAAAGCATTAACGGAAATACATTTGCTTCTTTTTCTCTTAAACTTTCTTCATCAGGCAGAGTATCTTTATCTTTGAAAAAAATCATACGAGTAAAATGTGACAAAAATGCACCAAAAACTACAACAGTAAGAAAAACGGTTATGATAGCAACAATTGCATAGTTGCTCGAAAAACCTGCATTAAGTATTTTAAGTTCGCTGAAAAAAGAAGCAAACGGTGGCATCCCTGTTATAACAAGCATACCAATAATAATAAATACAGAGTTTATAGGTATTTTATAAATCATACCATTGATTTCAGATAGATTCTTTGTCTTATAACTGACAATAATATTACCGGCAATTAAAAACAATAAGGTTTTAGCAAACGCATGAATAATTGAATGAAGAAGAGAACCATAAATACCGTCAAAAAACCCAAATCCTATTCCTATAGAAATGATACCAATATTTTCTATAGAAGAGTATGCCAAAAGGCGTTTAATGTTCTTGGCTTTAATCATACTAAAAGCCGCTACCACAAGAGATAACAAACCGAAAACCGTAAAAAGGAATCTCATATATTTTAGGGCAGATATATTAGAGATAATTGTATAAAAACGAATTATAACATACATTGCCAGATTCAGCAAAGCCCCAGACATCATAGCGCTTATCGGTGCCGGAGCCTGACTGTGACCATCCGGAAGCCATGTGTGCATAGGCGCTAATCCGGCTTTTGTTCCTAATCCTATGAATATTAGAGTAAACGCAATTTTAACAAGGTTTATATCAAGACTGTCACTGATTGAAACCAAGTAATCCCATTTAAGGACATTGGCACTTTCAATTTTCCCGGCCGAATATACAAAAATAAGGATACCAATCAATCCAACAGCAATTCCCAGCGAGCAAAGAATTAAGTACTTCCATGCAGCCTCAAGTGAGTGCTTCGAACCGTCAAAACTAATGAGAAATGCTGTCGAAAGAGTAGTCGCTTCAAGCCAAATCCACATGGAAACCATATTATTACTTATAGCAACAAAAATCATCGAAAGTGAAAATATACTAAATAACGTAAAATATAAAGTGCCCTTTTTTGAAGAAATTAGTCCTTCTTCAACCTCTGCTGTTATGTACTTTACTGAGTATATTGAGGCTATCAAAGCTACAAAAGTAATTATAAAAAGCTGGATGAGTGAAAGACTGTCTATATAGTATGTACCTGTGAAATAACTTATGCTGCCATAAATTTGGATATCAAATGCGATTTTTAACACAACCAGCAAATTTCCTATACTACTTAAAACGCTTATATAAGATTTATATCTTACATTTTTTATAAGTACAAAAAAAAGTACTGAAATAACCGCTATAAAGATAAAATATAGTACTTGCATAGTATCCCCCTACTCTTTAAGATCGGAAAGATAATCCGTATTTGTTGTATCAAAAGCAGCATTAATGTTCCCTATAACTATAGCCATTATTATAAAAAGAATTATAGCTTCTACCACTATTGCAAACTCTATAAGAAAAGAAAGCTTTATAAGCGACAGTTCAAAAAGCATAAGTCCATTTTCAATAACCAAAAATCCGATCATCTGTGAAAGTGCTTTTCTTCTTCCGATAAGAAGCAGAGAACCAACTATCGAAAGAGAGATCGCTTCCTTAATATATAGTATATTGCTTGCTGAACTTACATATGAGGCAAGAGCAATTGAAATAATTGTAAGAGTATATGACCAGAAAGAGTTTAAAATCGGCGTAAGTTCAATTCTGGTTTTTATCTTTCTGAGCGAATGCGTTAATATCATCGGAACAATGATCACCTTTGCCAAAAGTGTCATGATAGCAATAACATAATAATGTTTATCATTCGTACGAAATGCAGTCAAAAAAGAAATGGCAAATATGCAGAACGCTTGCACAGTATAGCCTGAAATAAGAAGCTTTACTCTTCTGACACCACTCATTAAAATAGCAGAAATCAATATAACTGCAAGAAAAAAATCTGTCATTATTATCACCGCTTATAAGTATGATATTACAAGTGAAATTACTGCAAGTGAAAATCCAGCCATTATAATATCCTGAACCTTAAATAATCTGAACTTGGCCGTAGAAATTTCTATAGCAGCCAAGGAAAACAAAAACAGGACCATCTTGATCAAATAAAAAACCAAAGCTGCGAAAATACTCATTGGATCCAAACTTATAGCTATCCCAATAGGAAAAAATATATTAACAAAAAATGTAGAAAATACTGCTAGTTTTATTGAAGAAGCAAGTTCTAGAAAAGCAAGATCACAAGAAGGAATATCCAGTATCATTGCCTCATGGACCATCGTAAGTTCCAAATGTGTTTCAGGGTTATCTACCGGCACTCTCGTATTTTCAACAATCAGAAATATTATAAAAGCTGCTGCTGCAATTATGTGACCTATAAAGTCATTTATAGCAATACTGTTTATATATGACATATTTTCAACACTGAATGTTCCTGTCTCCATAAATAAAAACATTATAAGAACAAGGAAAAGAGGCTCGCTCATCATTGAGATAAACATTTCTCTGCTGCTTCCCATACCTCCGAAAGTACTGGCACAGTCCAATCCTATAAGAGCAGTCAGAAATTTTACGGCCGTAAATGAAAAAAAGACTAAAAAAACTGAAAATCCTCGAATTTGAGGATAAGCATAAACTACAGGAATAAAAAAAGTTGTAACAACAGTAACT
>CALMRR010000513.1 GCA_937871925.1 uncultured Petrotoga sp. | reverse complement strand
CGTTGTATCTGGCTTGGCTTCAAGTTTTTCTATAAGTTCGCCGTTTATCACAAATACTTCGTTATTAAGTCTTGTCACAGTAATCATACGTCACCTCCAAAAACTTCATACTACCTCTTTATGTTGACCAGTTCATTGAGTATCTGATCAGCCGTGGTGATTATTCTTGATGTAGCCTGGAAGCCTCGCTGAGCTATTATCATATTGGTAAACTCTTCTGCAAGATCAACATTAGACATTTCCAGAGTTCCCGGAAGCAGTGTCCCACGTCCGCCTACTCCACATGTACCTATCTGAGGAATTCCACTATTAGAACTTTGTGCATAAAGGGAGTTTCCAAGCTCAAGCAGACCTGCCGGATTATTAAAAACAGCAAGAGCAACCTGACCTAAAGCATCCGACTTTCCGTTGGTAAAGGTTCCTATTATCTGTCCGACTTCATTTATAGCAAAAGAATCAAGAGTACCTTCGGAATTTCCGTCCTGTTCAGTAACCGCTATCGAATGTGGAGAAGCAAACTGTGTCAGCTCCTGAAATTTCACTTGTACCATCACCGGTCCGGCTGCTGAGATAGAACTGGGATTATACGTAGGATTAGGTGCTGCGCCTGGCTTTGCAGGATCAAACCAGAACCCGAGCGAACCGTTGTTGTTATCTGTAGTGTTAGTGTCTATTGTACCGTCTTCCCTAAGTCTCCAATTGGTACTCATAATACCGCCGTTGCCGTCAAAAGCTATTACACCATCAGCAAAGCTTGTCATATCTCTTGTTCCGTCTTCGTTAAGTTTGTAAAGAGGCGTTCCATCCTCCATCTGAGCTTTCCAGAACCATGTATTTTCATTTATTTTTGTAAAATTAAGATATACGTTATAAGCCTGTCCAAGCGAATCATATACGAGGGTGGATGCTGCAACTGTAGGAGCCTTATATCCGGCCACAACAAAGTTCTGAGGATTATTGACATCTACAAACTTAGGTGATCCTCCGGAAGGCGGCTGTATAATGTTTTTTACCGATGCAAAAGTAACTCCTGTAGCAGCCGTTGCCGTAAGTTCATCAGTATCCTGCCCATTGCTTAGGCTGAGACCGGTTATCCTAAGGTTGCCGTTCTTTACGCCATCGCTGAAGGCTTCGTTAAATTGCTGGTAAGAAACGTTCTTTCCAACACCTGCATCTACTGTTCCGTTTATTGTAAAGTTCTTTACACCATCCTTTGTGGTAAGAGAAACCGTTACACTTCCAGGTATGGCTCCGGCAGCATTAGTAACTGTAACCTTAACGTTTTTCGGATCATAGTAAATATCCTGTCCTTTAACGGTATCTGTAAGTTTTATACCGCCTGCAAGTGAAAAGTCCCTAGCTGTTCCGCCAGAAGTCCCTGCAAGGGTACCGTCAACCATTGTAGGCCATGTGATGGAGTTTATGTTAACTCTGTCTGTCGCAGCCCCGCTTATAAGAGCGGCAGCTTTAAGCTGTTTACCGTTTATTATAAGAGTTTTGCCTCCTACATCAGTACCACCGTTAAAGAATGCATTTATAGTTGAAACTTGGTTATCAGCAAGCTCATAAGTATCAGAATACTCTTTTCCTTCTTCAACTACCGTTACTTTTACCTTTGTATTAGTAGCTGATCCATCAAACTCAAACTTCACTGCCTGTTTAGAAGCATCCAAGCTGGCTGGTGTAGCAGCCGAGGCCACATCATAAGTAATAGCGGAAAAATCTATCTCCATACCAGCCGATGAACCGTCAACAGCTTCATTGGTTCTGTTTATTCTAAGATTTCCTGATACATCATATATTGAAAGCTTAGAATCTGTATCTACACCCATTGTTTCCATTCCATTCTTAAATGTACTCCATTTAACAACATTACCCGCATTGTCAAGTTCCACGGAACCTTTAAGGGTTTTATCGTAATTTGATTTGGCAAATTCGTATGCCGGAGAACCTGTATTTACAAGTTCGCTTTCCCATGTATAAACATTCCTCTCCTTGTACTCGGCCCGCATATCCCTGACAAATTTGAACTTAATGGGAAGTTCCTTTCCAAGTGTACTTTTTACTATCATAGTAGTTTCCTGAACTCCGACATCTGCATTAAGATTGTGAGCAAGATTGACAAAGGAAGTCTGTTTTGCCGGCATAACAAGTCCCGCTGCTATTTTTACATCACCTATAGGTTCATTGGTATCAACATATCTCTGACCGTTAGTACCTATTTTTGCGCTCCATCCTTGAAGTTTCAACCCGGACGAAGGATTCACAAGATATCCGGAAGAGTCCAGCGTAAAGTTGCCTGCTCTGCTGAAGTAATTTCCCTGTGAGTCGGAAAGAACAAAAAAACCATCTCCCTGTATGGCAAGATCTGTTTTTTTACCTGTGTTTTGAAAAGAGCCCTGGCTGAATATCTTATCAACTGACGAAATTTTTGATCCCAGTCCGACTTGCATGGGGTTAGTTCCTCCGTACTGGTTTTCCGGTGATTTTCCTGCTTTAAGAGTCTGCAGGAGTGTTGTTTCAAAAGTTACTCTTGAAGCCTTGAAGCCTGTAGTATTAACGTTGGCTATATTATTTCCGACTACATCCATCTGAAGCTGAAAGTTTTTAAGACCGGTAATTCCGGAATACATTGCTCTCATCATAGTATTATTCCTCCCGTTATGCTATGTTTGAAATTTCTTTTATACTTTTCACAGGATATCTTTTTCCGTCTATGAGAACATAAAATTCCTTGTCAATAAACTGTACAGCTTCAACCTTACCACCTCTAAGACCACCTACTTCGGTTTTCTTACCGTTTTCATAGCTATATAGCTTTACTTCGTACTCACCGTCAGGCATATTTGTACCGGAATTATCCCTTCCGTTCCAAAGATATGTGCTAACGCCTTTTTTAACAGTTCCCAAATTTTCAGAATAGACTGTTTTGCCGTCAGCGTTCTGTATCTCTATACTTATTACTGAATCCTTTTCAAGATTGTAAGTAAAATTTTCTGATACTCCCTGTGTGAGCTGAACTGTATTGGCTTCAACCACCGCACTTTTTCCTATAAGTGAAGAAGCCTGCATCTTCTGAAGAGAAACCTGTGAATCAACCATGCCCTGAAATGACTTGCTCATATTCATTATCTGTTCAGTTGTAGAGAGCTGCGACATCTGTGCAATCAGTTCCTTGTTGTCAAGAGGAGAAGTCGGATCCTGATACTTTAACTGGGTTACGAGAAGCTGTAAAAAAGCATCTTTATCCAACTCTTTTTTTATAGTCTTGTTTCTTGAAGCCTCACTTGTACTAAGGTATAAATTATTTTTTTCTATTCCATTAAACATTTTCCTCACCTCTCAATATCTTTTCAAACTCCTGAGAATCATCTTTTTTCTGTTCCTGCTGGTCTTTATAGTTAGGTTGTTTTTGCTGATTATCCTGCATAAGATCATTTTTATGTTCTGATTTTATATTAACCTGAACGGGATTATATCCTTCGTTCCTTAATGTTCCTACAAGACTTTGAAGATTTCTGGAAATACTTTCTCTTGAGCTATCAGTTTCAGTAATGACATTAATGCTTATGGCCATACCGGTTTTTATAAGTTCCAGATTTACCTTTCCCAGATTGGGAGGAGTTATCTGAAGATCCATACTTTCTGTGAAAACCCTTTGAGTAAGCTTCTGTTCAATTATTCTGTGAAGATCTGTATTAAGTCTTTCGAGCGGAACATTCTGAACAGAAGTGTTTCTAATGGTTTCCGGACCCAAAGCTACCGATTTTCTTGCTGTTGATGTGCTGTCTGAGATAATTGTGCTCCCGGATTTGCTGTCTGTCTGTGCAGTCTGTGTCTGCATATGTTCATAAACATCTTCAAAAGTCTTCTCAACGGTTATTTCCTTATGAATATCTTCATTATTGGTTTGTCTTTGTGTCAACTCGCTTCTTTTTTCTGTAGGCTTTTCATTTTCAGGTTGTTCTTTGATACTCTGTATCTTTTGTGGTGCTTCTTTATCTTTTTCAGTTACTCTCTCAACTGCCATCTCATCTTTTTTAATGCTTTCTTTTTTCTGCGGTATAAAAGAACTTTCCTTTTTCATATCAGAAAGCGGTATAAACGGCATCTCTGATTTAATGCTAAAAAAATCATTCGTTTTCTCCAGCGTTCTTAAGGGAACCCAGTTCTTTTCACCAATGTTTTTGTTTTCTGCAAAAATCTGTCTTCTTTCAAAGTTCTTATTAATACTTGCATTAAAAAGTACCTGCGAAAAATTTTCCATTTTCTTGGTTTCATTATTTTTTAGAGCCTGACTGGCAAAAGAAAGTATCTTATTTATATTTTCTGCTTTAATAGATATCTTTGGACTTTCCTGCTTGACTGTTTCCGAATCTCTTGGAATAATTACCGTTGCTTTTTTTGTTTCCATCTGGGCTTCCTTGATCTCTCTTCTGCTTGTTTTTTCTGAACTCGCGCTTTTGGTTTGAACCAAGGAGATATCTTCGGATTTCTTCTCTGCAGCTACGGTTTTATTTTTTAATGAAACTTTTGACTGCTGTGTATCTTTGTTTTTGACTTCACTCTCTTTGCTTACTGCAACTGCTTTTTTTATAGTTACTTTAGGAATCACAACTGACTGATTCATGTTTTTATCTGTTACCAAAAGCATACCCAGAGAACCCTTTTTAACATCCTTTACCTTTATTCCAATCTCTGCAGCCTTCTGAACAAGCTGTTTAAAAACCTGGTTTTGCTGAGCCTTGTTTTCCGTATTTCCATTATTTATCAGCTGTGTTATGAGCACGCATACCTTGTTTACCTTCTCTTTTTCTTTCTCACTGTCACTCTTTTTGTTATTAAGAGTCAGAAGCTGGTTTATAAGTTTTTTAAGTATCTTCTGAATACCGTCTTCTTCATTTTCAATCACTTCCTGTGATTCTTTCGTAACGGTATCTGGTATAACTTTTTGACTCACATACTTTTCTTCGGTTTTGGTTAACTCGTTCTTTTTTATCGTTTCCAAAGCATCATGCTTATTTTTATTATCATCCTTGTTCTCTGAAACTTCTCTTTCTTTTGCTGACGATGAATAGTCCTGAAACTTCTGCATTACTTTTTCAAACTCTTTGTTATCTGTCTGAAGGTCAGCCTTTTCAGAAGTTTTAACCTCAACATTCAGCTTCAGTCTGTTCAGAAGGTTTCCGAGTAAAATCTCTTCGCTCAATTCACTCACCTCACCTTTGTTTTTCACCTAACTTTGCTATGACCTGTGCTGCCTTCTGCGGATTTACATTAGACAGAGCCGTAAGAATATCAGATGCCGAATCTGATCTTAGACGGTACAAAGCATCCACCAGCAGATCAATTCCCACCTCATCTCTGGAAAGAGCCACTGCTATTTGCTGAGGAGTTGCTTCTCCAAACCACGAGGCAAGCTTCTGCACTCTTGTTTCATAATCTGCCAGTATATTCTCCCTCTGACTTAATTCGGTGCTCTTTCTTTCCAATTCCTGTTTCTGTACGGCAAGTGAACTTGCTTGTGCAGAAATATCTATCATCATCTTCTGAAGATCGGAGTTTTTGACTGTAACTTCATCCGACTGTTCTTTTATCGCCTGCAGCCTCATACTCACAATTTCATTCTGTACGTAAAGAGGATCTCCAATTTCAAGATATTTGTATTTAATAAAATTATTCAGAAAAGGTATCTTTCCAGTGATATATGAAAGGTAACTCCTCCAATCGTTAGCCAGACTCATATTCATATATGAAAGTCTGTTAAATTCAAATCCTATGTAGCCAAAAGTTAATAGAAATACTGCTATAATAATACCGACAAAGAAAAATATAATAACAGTTTTTAAACTTCTTTTTTTCTTGGGTTTTTTTTCAGCCATACTGTACCTCCTCACATTTTATATTTCTATTTGATTATAAACTATTCCTAAAAAAGTTGAGGTGCCCCCCTGATGAAGTACTTGCTCTTTGGAACTCATAACCACCAGCCGCATGGAAATTTTACCCATGTGCTTGAATACGCTTACGAAAAAAGTTACAAGCCTTTTATAGAAACATTGTCCAGATGCCCCGACTTTAAAGCGGTCATACATTTTACCGGCGAACTGCTTGACTGGATTGAACAAAAGGATAACTCTTTTATAGAAAAACTTTCCTTGCTTATAAAACACAACCAGGTTGAGATACTCTCGGGAGGATTTTTTGAACCGATCTTACCATGTATACCAAGTTGTGATCGTATTTCCCAACTTAGTATGCTTAATAACAGAATTAAAGAGCTCTTTGGAATCTCACCCAAAGGGGCATGGATTGCCGAAAGAGTATGGAACTCTGAAATTGCGGCCGACCTTGTAAAATGCGGTATAAAATACGTCTTTCTCGACGACTTCCAATTTGAGTATTCAGGATGCAACTCTTCCTCAATAGTAAAAATACAGTCACAGCAGGATGCCCAGTTAGCAGTTATACCTATAAGTCAGCCCCTTCGTTACAGTATCTTGAATGAACCACCAAAAAAAGTAACAGAACTTATAGAAAACTTCCCTGGAAATTTTGTAGTTTTCATGGACGACGGAGAACGTTTCGGTATGTGGGGATCAAGCTATACGTACTGTTACTCTGAAAAATATCTTATGAATCTTTTTAATATGATTTCAGAGAACCCTAATATAAAGCCTGTTCTTGCCAATGAACTTTTAGAGCTACTCCCAAGCTCAGACGGTGAAATTCAACCCTCTTCATATCCGGAAATGATGATTTGGTCAATGGATACAGATTTAAGAACCCGTTTTGAAAATTCTCTTGTGGATATGAAAACCTTGAAATCAAATAGTGTGGAATGGACCAATTTCATAAAAAAATACCCACTAGTTAATGTTCTTTATTCAAAAATGCTTATGATTTCTTATGAATATGACAGTAACTGTCTTCATGGCACAGATGAATATCGATCTCTTCTGGCGGGTCAGGCAAACGATGCTTACTGGCACGGAATGTTCGGAGGCTGCTATCTGCCAAATCTCAGAGATGCGCTTTTTTCAGCTATTATAAAAGCAGAATCTGCTTTAAGCGATTCCTCCAGAATGATCAGCTCATACCGCGGAAAGTTCTTTTATGTAAAATATTCCGAAATATCTGTCATAGCAGACCCTGATGATGGCGGAAAGATTGTAGATCTGTCTTATCTGCCCTCCTGTTTTTGCCTCAGCAATGTTCTCACAAGACAGGAAGAAGCTTACCATAAAAAGATGAAACAGATTAACCCAGATCTGAACAACAAGATAGTACTTGATTGGTATAACAAGGGACTTTTTATCGATCATTTTCCTGCTTCAGAAAAAGATGCTCATAGCTGGCAGACAAATGATATCAGAGAAAAGGGTGATTTTGCTAATCAGCCTTATGTACTTACTTGCGCAGAAAAGTCTTTTACTCTTGAAAGAACAGGGCATGTATGGGTAAACAGCGATTGGCCGGAAGTAAAAATAAGAAAGGGTTTTTGTATATCAAAAAACCAACTTTGTGCAGATTATTCAATTTCATCGGAATACGAGTTTGAAACAGATTTTTCTGTGGAAATAAACATGAACTTTCTGGCTCAGGACTCACCGGACAGATTTATTACAATAAACGAAGAGAACTTTCCTGTAAACCTCAAGGGAAAGTTCTCTACAGATAATCTTTTGATAACAGATCTTTATAAAAAAGTAAAGGTACGGCTTCATGGCAGTTCTGACAATGTAATACTTTTTCCTTTATACTTTTTCATGCTCCGATCTTGGGAATGACACAATATATCAGGGGTCAAGCATTGTGTTCACTAAGAAAATAAAAATATCTTCTAAAGTAACAAATCTCAGTTACTCTATAGATTTTCTCTGAACCATTTCAATATTTCATTGTATCTCTTTACTCTGTTGAAAGGCTTACCTGATCTTGAAAGCTCGTGGTTTTCACCTTTGAAAATCACGAGCTTGGATTTTACACCCAAAACCCTTAATGACGTGAAAAACTGCATTGCTTCTACTACCCAACATCTGTAATCTTCGAACGAATGTATAAGAAGCAGCGGGGTTTTCACATTTTTTACCTGGAAGAGCGGAGATTTTTCTATATATTCCTCTTTGTTCTCCCAAGGTTCGAATCCTATCTGATCTCGTGTAAAAAAGTATCCTATATCAGATGTTCCGTACATACTGAACCAATTTGATATAGAACGTTGGGTTACAGCAGCTTTGAATCTGTCAGTTTTTGTCACTATGTAGTTGGTCATAAAACCTCCGTAGGAGCCGCCTGTCACACCTGTTCTTTTACTGTCTATATCATAGTTTTTTTCATAAAAATCCATAACTGCCATCAGATCTTCATAATCAATAGTTCCATATTTTTTTCTTATATCACAGAACTCTTCGCCGTATCCATCACTTCCCCTTGGATTAGAAAATATAACACCATATCCCTGTGCCGCAAGTATTTGAAATTCAAGCATAAAAGAATTTCCATATGCAGTCTTGGGGCCTCCGTGTATTTCTAGTATGGCCGGAATCTTTTCTTTATACGAGCTTGGCATTACTATCCATGAATCTATTTCAGCAGAGCCTGTCTTTACCGTATTTTTTTGGTATGAGAGTATACGATACTTATTTAGTATTTTCTTATTTATAGATGTAAGCCTTTTTGATTTTTGGTTTTTCAGAATGTAAACTTCCTGAGGCACAGTAAAATTATCGTATGAATATATTATTTCCCCGTTATTATTTACATCATACGCAGAATAAGAACCGTGCTCAATACTTTCAATTTTAAGGTTCTTCTTTTCATCAATACTATATATTGCATTCGAATCTTTATCAAGCATTGTAAAGTATATTTTGTCATTTTTCCAACGTATTTTCATATTCTTGCTTGAAAATACGTCCGAATTAACAGCAGAGCATATTGTTAAAGTCTTGTCGAACTTTTCGCTTATACACTCTTCCTTCTTTTTAGCAAAATCATATATATAAAGTTTGGAGTTTCCGTCAAGTCCAAGTTCTTCATTTTCTACAAGATAGGCTATTTTTGAAGAGTCATCTTTCCAACATAGGTTAAATGCTGATGTTCCTTTAATATTCAACTTCGTCGCACTCTTTTCTTTTGTATTGTATATGAAAATAGATGATTTGTAAGGAAATTTTTCCGGCTCCTCACATACGGTAAAAGCTACCATGTTGTTATCCGGCGAAAGTGAAAATTCATTTACTCTTATTTTTTTATTGCTTTGCTTATTCAAACCTTCAAATAATATTTTTTTTAACGGTATCTCACTTTTTTTACCGTTCAGACTAATATAATAAAAGAAAAATTCCGTATCGTTGGTAAATGTACCGCCATTCGTCCAAAAAGGAACTTCATTTATTTCAACTGCATCATCTTTTTTATCCTTTTGGACTATCTGTTTGCTTGTGAGAAGAAAAAGTCCCTTAGAGTGCTTATCCCATTGCTTGATTTTTATGAACTCTTTTTCAAGTTTACACAAAAGCATTGCTTCTCCTCCGTCACGTTCTATCAGATACAGTTCAGAACCTATAAACTCTTTGTCTCTTAAAGAGCTGAAGACTATATACTTGCCATCCGGACTATGCAAAGGAGAAAAACTATTGCCGCCGGCAATTTTTAAAGGAGCTCTGTTTTTCCTGCCCAGAAATATTTCTTTTACATATGCGTTATCTTTCCTATTTAATGAGTTCCGTACATACAGATACTCTTTTCCGTCAGGGGAAAACTCCAGTTCTGAAATAAAGCTGAAGTCAAACAAAGATTCTGCTGAAAAATCTTTTTTGGTCATTTATGGTCCCTCCATATATAATTTTTAATCCGCTCGTATACTATTGAAAGCATCAGATTATATATCTGTATTGCGAAGGTGTATAACAAAAAGAGCAGAAAAACCAAGGAAAGTTTGGCTGTAAAAAACGCTGGAAGAAGAAATGAAAAGAAACTATATACAGTCCAGAAGCCCAGACTGCCTGCAAAAATAATTAGTAAAACCATTTTTTTCTTGTTTTCAGAAAATCTACCGAAAGTAACTGGTATAAGTAAAAGAAAGAAAAAACCGGCTGCTTTGTTTAAAAATCCGCTTATTGTAAGGAGCAGGAAAAAAGCCAGAGAAAAAAGCAGAGCGTGCCTTCTTTTCAGAAGGAAAAGGGCAAGAGGTATGGCAAGAGGTATTATATTGGGAGCTACTCTAAATATTTGGGAAAAATAGTATACCAAATATGAACCTGCAAGCATAATTCCTGTCAAAGCAAGCTCATGGGCGGGATTTTTCAAAACATCACACTTCCGTCAAATAAAAATTAAGAGCCCTTAGGCTCTTTATATACATCTGCAGAGATCTCCGCCCGAACATTCGCACAAAGTATCGGCGCAGGCAAGTCCTCCGAAACAG
>CALMRR010000512.1 GCA_937871925.1 uncultured Petrotoga sp. | reverse complement strand
TGAAAAACGAAGCCTATCTTTCGATTTCTCACTTTAGCAAGCTGATCTTCGTTCATCTTTGAAGTCTGTGTACCGTCTATAAAAACTTCACCGCTTGAAGGTCTGTCAAGACAGCCCAGTATCTGAAGCAAAGTAGATTTACCGCTTCCGGAAGGTCCCATTATAATAACATAATCCCCGTGTTCTATTGAAAAAGATATGCTTTTTAGAGCATGCACCTGAACATCGCCCATCTTATAGATTTTTGTAATTTCTTTAAATTCTATTACAGGCATCGTATCCACCCTGCTTATAAACAGATGCGTAATAACCTTTTCCAAGATTCTCCGGAACCGGGACATCCGGACTTTCTTCTATTATTATCTCTGTCCCTTCTTTTATTCCTTCTGTTATTTCAACCACATTAACTGTGCGCTCGCCGGTCTTAATGTATACTTTCTGCCTTTGCCCCTTTTCATCCATCACGAGAAGATACTCGCCCGACTCATCTGAGTAGACTGCTCTTACGGGAACAACAAGTATATTCTGTTTATGCATCAGCAGAACTTTTATTCTGCAGCTCATGCCGGATATTACCCCATACTTTGACGCATCCTCATCAAAAGAGATCTCTACCGGGACAGAAACCATGCCTCCCGAATTTACAGCCGAAGGGCTTACATAACTTATATAACCGCTTATCTTAACGTTCAACGAAGGAAACTCTATTATCACCCTGCTGCCTTTCTTTATGACAGGTATGTCCAGTTCGTCTATGGAAGCCTTAGCCATAAGACTCGATGTATCGACTATGCTTACAAGCTCACTGCTTTGTGAAGAATACTCCCCAACTTTAGCGGAAACACTTTTTACTGTTCCGTTGGCAGGAGATTTTATTATCACATTATCCAGATTTTTTTTAGCCAGATCCAAATCTATTTTTTTCTGCTGAACATCAATGGGAGCACCGTTAAGTGAGCTTTCATACTCCCTGTAGGCGGCCAGATACTTTGAGCGCAGCCCGGTTTCACTAAGCCTCACCAAAGGATCACCAATTTTAACGGTATCTCCCTGTTTTACATAGACTTGCTCTATCTCCTCATTCATCTTGGAAGTTATTTTATAAACATCGGCATCAACACTTCCAAACAGTTCAACCGCATCAGGTATTTCTTTTTTTTCAACCCTATAGGTTAAAAAATAGCCACCTACACTTCCATTCTGAGTTAACTTGGTTTGACCGGCATCAGCAGCAGTACTTCCCACCCCGAAAAATTTTATTGCTGCAAATACTATTAGAATTAAAACTGCAATCCAAATAATGACCTTACTGCGTTTTTTCAAAGCATACCTCCTCCTGCAGGCAATCCATACTCCTGCAAAAGTTTAACGCAGGTCAGATACATGCTCTGCAAAGTTTTTTCATAATCAAGTTTTTTTGAAATATGTTCATAAGATTCCAGATCATACTTTTCCTTAGTAATATATCCTTTTTCCATAAGAAGCTTGTTTTTAGCGAGTTCTGCAAGTGAATCATCCATATTAGCCTTACTTGCAAATACCTCCATTTTATAAATTTCAAGATCCTTTTTTAACTTCTCAATACTGTGCTGTATACTCTCTTTTGCATTAGCGGTCTGCAGAACAGCTATCTCGTACTGTGAAATCCTGTTGGAGCTTTCAACAGACTTGCTTGATACCGTACCTTTTTCAAAAAACGAATATTCAAAACTCAACCCTACATGCCATTTTGAAATGTCTAAAAGATCTATGCCAAAAGATATCACCGGATTAGGAAGATACGGTAAAAACCACATTTCCTTCTGACGGCGGGCTATATCCTCCTTAAGCAACACTGAAGGAAGTTCCGTTCCATTGAAATTGAACTGTGTGCAGTCCTCAGAAATCAGAACCATCTTTTCACAGATCTGAACTGCCTGGCTGTAAAGCTCTGGGGAGTATTCGAGATCCAGCCCGTTAAGAACAAGCTCGTTGTTTATACTCAGCTTATTCAGCTCGGCAAGCTGTTGTCTGTAAGTTTTTTTCTTTTCATTATCATTTTCATTTTCATATAGTATCTCAGTCACATAAGTTCTTCCGTTGATAAGTTCTCTTGTTGAAAGTGCATTATGATAATTGAAAATATCCTGTAAAAGCTGGCTGAAAATATCCCATCTGATTTTTTCCATTGCATTTCTGCTCTGCATAACACTCAGTTCAGCCTGCGGAACCTCAAGATAAAACTCAGTGAACAAAGGTCTTGAAACGGTAAGATTGAAGTTTTCAAACTTCCCAGAATAATCGGTAAGATCGTATACATACGGAAGGCTTACACCTATGCTTGCACCCAAAATCTTGACAAAGTTGGCTTTTAAGTTTAGTCTTATACTTTTATGCCCGTTAACAAGATTCTTGTTTTCAAGACCGTCCTTTCCAAAAATTATCTGATCGAACCCTGCGGTTAATCCAGGGATCCAGAAGGATTTCTTTTCATCAAGAGTCTGTACTGCCTGGTTAAAAGAGTTTTGAGACGACATAAAGGCAGTACTCTTTTCCACTCTTTCATTATAAATTTCTGTTATCCCGCCATAAACAACAGTTACAATAAAAATCAACATAGCTATGAAAATTTTATTCAAAGAACTGCCTCCCCGACAGAAAGACCACAGTTAAAAATTAAAGAGACAAGCGCTTTGATATATGATTTTATGTTTTCATTATATGCCTTTTGAGCACTCATATACGATATTTTTTGATTAATGTTGTCTTTTTCAGAAACAAAGCCTTTTTCAAAACGTTTTTGGCTGTCTTCGTAAATACTCTGCTTAATCTGAAGCTTCACACCACTGCTCTGCAAAGAGGAATAAAGAGAACTGACCATTGCCAAAGCATTTTCATAACTTTCAGATACACTCTCCTCTTTATTTTTAAGATTCATCTGCGATATCTCAAGTTTTATCTCAAGTCCTCTTTTTTCATAGTAGGATGAGTTAGATGAAAGGTTCTGCAGGTCGTACTCTGCAAGCTGAAGGTTTATCTGCTGGGCTTTTAGGCTCAGATCATTTTCTTTGAACGCTTCATATGAAAAACCGCACTCTTTATAGTCGCACGGCTTTACCTCGTAATCGGCATACTCCGTACCGGTAGCTCTTTTGAAAGCTGTAAGCGCATCATTATAATCCTTTCGTGCTTTTTCCTCTTGGCTTTGGGCATCTATTACTGCCACCTCAGAATCTTTGAGTGAGTTGAGCGATATCATACCTTTTTCAAACGAAAGCTTAGCGTTCTTATGATCATTTTGAACAATTCCAAGCTGGAGCTGCGATATTTCAAGCTCTATCTGAGCCGATTTTACGGCAAAGAAAGCATCGACAACCTCTGAATAAAAATCTGCCTGGCCTTTTATATATGAGGCTCTCTCATTCAGCATAGAAAGCTCGGCCGAAAGAAGAGCCTTTTTATTTGATGCTTCTATAAGAGCTTTTTCATATTCCATCTGTGCACTCTCAAAATTAAGCATGGTCATCTTAATACCCTTATTGCTGTTCAAAGCACTTTTGAACAGTTCACCTATCGGATTGGTAAATGAAATTACTGCAAATCCTAAAATCATAATGATTAAAAATGTTTTTTTCATTTAAGTTTCTCCTCTCTTTTAAATTATCTTTTAGCATATTACAGCTAATTACTTAAAGGAATATTAAAAACAGGTACTTTATAAGAATAATTAGCCCAGTATGATGTTTTAAGGTCTAGTATGAAATAGACCGAACATGACATCCTCCGATCTTTAAAGTTATAATTTAAGGTACTTTCGACTGAAAAACCGTTTAAACCTCTTTTGCCGTCAAAAATATCCCAGTAGGGATAGTATAGATCTCCGTAAAGTGTTGCTCCCGCCAAAGTATTCCCAAGACTGTCATACTCAAAGAAGGGTGTCAGTCTGAAGTTGTACATATAAAACGGTTTAAATATTCCTACACTGAAATACTGAGAATTTTTGGTGTTGTCGTATAAATAGTATCCGCTCAAAGCAAAATCGTATAGACTTATCTTGTTTATGGAGTATGGATTTTGAAACAACTGAGCCTGCAGACTTACTTTTTCAGGAGTTATTCCATCTGCTGATCCGGCAGCTGCCAGCTTCAGAAAGTACATGTCTTTAAGGTAAAAAGAAAAGTCTTTACTGACTTCAAGAGCTGAATGAATCTTTTTTTCGTAGATAAGCTTTAGATCCACTGCCGCCAAAGAGTTAAAATACAGCTCCAGGTTATGTTTTAATGCATCTTTTTTAAAGACAAGACTATAGTTCATCATATAGTTGTAAGCATCGGAAATTACTGCCACGCCCATCCCGTAATTAAGAGTCAGCTTAGAAAGATCCATCTCTAAGATATCATCAGAGAGTTCTGCGTACGGATAAACAATTATATGCTGCGGATTTTCAAAGTACTTCTCGGCAGAAAGATCGTTTTTTCTCACAAATCCGGTGCTTTCAAACATGAAAGCTTCGGCAGTAAGTGTTTCTGACTCGGTGGATAGAGCAGGATCTGTTTTGGAAATATAATAACCCTCCCAGTCATATGAAAGAAAGTAAAGCTGATCTCCCAAAACTGCCGGAGAGAAAGCTCCCATCTCCGAAAAGGTCATCTGCCTGACAGCCATGTCCTGCAGGTCAAGACTGAATATATTAAAAATCCCGTTATAGTTCTTAGTGTAAAAAAGCTTTCCCTTGGCATATGACAGATCAGCTTCATACTCTTTATCGTCTGTAAGTCTTTGCATAGATGCGTTACTTCTGTCATACCGGTATATGTCCGACTGTCCGTCGTATGTCAGTGATAAGTAGATATCCTCTTGTGTACCACACACGCTATTCAACGTACTTGTCCCAGCCAAGGATCTGAGAAGACTTCTTCTCAATCAGATCATATACAAAAACTCC
>CALMRR010000511.1 GCA_937871925.1 uncultured Petrotoga sp. | reverse complement strand
CCGGTTCTCATAAGTGTTGTCAAAGAAATAAATGAGCCGTGGATTCCTGATTATTACGGGATGATGAAAGCAAAATCTTTATCCATAAAGATAATGACAGCACAGGATATAGGAGTTGATAAAACCGATTGTGGGCTGGAAGGATCTCCGACAAGAGTGAGCAAAGTATTTTATCCCAAGCTGACAAGGAACGGAGAAGTATTTTCGGATATCAATCCTGAAAAATCAGCGCAGAAGATATTAGATTTTTTAAAAGTAAAGAATATTTTATAGGAGGAATAATATGAGTAAAGATATATGGACCTTTGCCAGGGTAATTAACGGCAGGCTGACCGAAACTTCATTCGAGCTGCTCACGTGGGGAAGATCATTGGCCGATTCTCTGGGCTCATCGCTTTGTTCGGTGTTTATAAGTTCTAAAATTCAAAATGATGAAGTAAATAAGCTGTTTTTATACGGAGCGGATAAGGTGTATACAGTACAGGATAAAAGGCTAGAAAACTTTATTCCCGATATATATATGAAGATTTCATGCCATATGATAAAAAAATACTCTCCGCATGTAGTTATTGCCCCTGCGGATACTTTTGGCAAAACCCTTATGCCTATGATTGCCTCTAAGCTTAGAACAGGCCTTACAGCCGACTGCACGGAGCTTTCCATAGAAGATGAGACCGGTTTGCTCATGCAGACCAGACCTGCAATTGGCGGGAATGTAATGGCTACAATAAAAACACCTTATACACTGCCTCAGATGGCTACGGTAAGGCCTATGGCAAAAAAACCGCTTAAACATAAAGGATCAGCCAGAGAGATAGTTGAGGAGATTGTGGGAGAAGAATTTTTTGCAAGCTGCTATGAGTATGTAGGATTCAGGCAGGATGAAAGTTCAGAGATTGCTTTAAACCAGGCAGAAGTAATTGTCGGGGGAGGCAGGGGTATGAAGGACGAAAAAAATTTTTCCCGATTATATGAGCTGGCAGCTCTTCTGGGCGGAGGAGTCGGTGCTTCAAGAGCTGCAGTTGACATGGGATGGGTTACTTATCCACATCAGATAGGACTTTCCGGAAAAACGGTGAGTCCAAAAGTATACTTTGCATTTGGTATCTCCGGAGCGGTTCAACATATTGCAGGTATTTCCGGTGCAGAGTATGTAATTTCTGTAAATAAAGATCCGGACAGCAATATATTCAATATTTCGGATCTTTCCATCATAGGTGACTGTAACGAAGTGTTGGAAAAGCTTGTTAAAAAACTTCAAGAAACAGGAGCGATGATAAAAAATGAAAGAATACAATAAAATCACATCAGAAAACATAAGAAAACTCAGAGATATATGTACAGACAATGCAGTCATATATGAAGATCTTTCAGCACTGCAGGCCTATAGTCACGATGAGGCGGGCGGAAGCTTCTATGCACATATGCCCCAGGCGGTAGTAAAACCTTGTTCGTCCGAACAGGTTTCACAGATTGTAAGATTTGCAGCGTCACAGAATATCCCGATAACTCCCAGAGGAGCCGGAAGCGGACTTGCAGGCGCATGTGTTCCGCTGTACGGCGGCATTGTTCTTAGTCTTGAGAGAATGAACAAAATTTTGGAGATTGATACCCAAAATATGGTGGCCGTTGTAGAACCGGGAGTAGTGACTAATGATCTGTGCAAAAAGGCCCAGGAAAAAGGGCTTTATTATGCAGGATATCCAATGAGTGTCCATTCCAGCTTTATAGGCGGGAACGTAGCAACCAACGCAGGAGGAAGCAAGGTAATAAAGTATGGAAATACTTCCCATCATGTTCTGGGTCTGGAAGTAGTTCTGCCAGACGGTAGCATAGTTCCGTACGGTGGGAAAAGACGGAAAGACTCAAGCGGATACGATATGGTTCATCTTTTTATAGGATCAGAGGGAACCTTAGGAGTCATAACAAAAATTTTCCTTAATCTTGTTCCCCTTCCGGGCATGACGGTTGATCTGATGGTCCCTTTTGGAAGTTTAGCCAAGGCAATATCAGCAATAGAACCTGTGATAAGGACTTCGTCGGTACTGCCCAGTGCGGTTGAGTTTCTTGACAGCACTTCTGTGAAGTACAGCTGTTCATATAACAACATGGAACTTCCGTTTATGCAGGAAGCACAGGCATACATGATAGTACAGTTTGAAGCTGAAAATTCAGAACAGGCTGAATCACTTTATGAAAAAGCCGGAAAACTTTTTCTTGATATGGGAGCATTGGACGTTTATATTGCCGATAATAGAAATAACTCTGAAAAAATATGGCGTATACGAAGAAATTGGCTTGAGAGCCTTAAAGCTATTGATCCTAATGTTCCGACGGGTGATGTGGTAGTTCCTATATCTGAAATTCCTGCTATGGTTGAGTATATAAAAGCGGTAGGCAGAAAGTACGGAGCAGATATACCGGTTGCTGGTCATGCGGCAGACGGTAACCTTCATCCCGCTCCTCTTAATAACGGCAGTAGTTGTGAGCAATGGAGGGAAGTATCAGAAAAAATTCTTTCTGAGATAGCCATTAAGGCATGTGAGCTTGGAGGTGCTGTAAGCGGTGAACACGGCATCGGATTTGTAAAAAAAGACCTTCTTTTAATGACTAAGAAAACTCAGATAGAAAGTATGCTGAAAATTAAGAAATCATTTGATCCGAATAATATAATGAATCCTGGAAAACTTTACGAATATTAAACGTATAAAAATTTTTATTAACATAATAAACATTTTAGTGACAAACAAACCTTTTTGAGTTAAAATTATTATAGGACATATTCTATCTTGGAGGTGCAGCTTTATGAGAAGATCGTTTAGGACGAAACTTCTGCTTTGGGTAATAACAACTGTTGTGATTCTTTTTGCAGCCAATACGATAATTGTTTCTTTTACTGCAAGAGCTATAATTATGGATGAAGCTCTTGCTAAAAGTTATGAGATGTCTAAAACTTCAGGAGAAGAAATACTGGATACGGTAAATTCTCAGGCGAAAACTGCAGGTATGATTTCTTTGATTTTTAAAGAGATGATTCAACAGAAGATACAGGATAGAAACGATGCTCTAATGGTTTTAAAAGCAGCAGCTCAGGGTAATGACTTTCTTCTGGGAGTATGGACGGTCTGGGAAAAAGATGCGTTTGACGGAAAAGACTCTCAGTATATAAACAAGCCCGGGCATGATTCCACCGGAAGGTTTGTACCATACTATAACAGAGCAAGCGGCTCTTTAAGTCTTGAAGCATGTATGGATTATGATGTATCAGAATATTATACGCTTGCCAAAACATCACGCAAAGAAGTTATACTGGAGCCATACTACTATTAACGTAAACGGCAGGGACATGCTTATTACTACCTATACAGTTCCGATAATAGTGGACGGCAAATTCCTTGGAGCAGTCGGAGTTGATTTTTCTCTAGACTCTTTTCAGTCTGTTATTGAAAACATAAAACCTTATGAAACAGGTTATGCAAGGATGTTTACTTCCATGGGGAACTATGTGGCCAGTAATAATGCCGAGAAAATAGGAAAGAATCTTAAGGATGTGGATACTTTTTCTGGAAAGGGTGAAAGCACAGCCGAAAAAGTATTGAGCAATATCAAAAGCGGAGTAGCCTTTCATATTCAGGAACATTCAAGCTTTCTTAACTCTGATGCCTACTACATATTTACTCCTATGAAGATTGGAGATACCGGACAGTACTGGTCGTTCGGAATTGTTGTGCCTATAAATAAGGTTTTGGAATCAATAAACCGTCTTTTGATGATAATAATTGTTATAGCCTTAGCCGCAGTAGTAATAGTCGCTTTTATAATTTTCTTAGTATCAACATCGATTTCCAAACCACTTGTTGCACTTTCCTCAGAGATAGAAAAGTTTGGAAAGGGTGACCTTACAGTTAAGTTTAAGGTAAGATCAAA
The DNA here is from genome assembly GCA_937871925.1 of uncultured Petrotoga sp. Taxonomy (GTDB): domain Bacteria; phylum Thermotogota; class Thermotogae; order Petrotogales; family Petrotogaceae; genus UBA5851. The sequence goes on along the minus strand of CALMRR010000511.1, from coordinate 1,586 downwards.
GGATGAAGTCGGAGTAATAGCAGGTTCACTGAACAATATGGCTGACTCTCTGAATATCTCTATGAAAAACATTGAGAAAGCAGCAGTCACTATAAGCAAGACGGCCTCACTTCTTTCCAAAAACGCAGATGAATCAAGTCAGACAGGCAAAAATCTTTATGAGAAATCAACGGGCATAGACAATGAAACTCAGTCTACAGCAAGCTCAATAGAAGAGATAACGGCAAGTGTTGAGGAAATAGCATCAAGTGCACAGAATATATCAAAATCCACACAGGAAGTTGCTAGCAGTGCAATAGAGGTTAATGGTTCTGCCGAGACAGGCAAAAAGTCAATTGAGGAGATTCTTTTGACCATAGAAAATGCTGTGGAAAAAGCAAATGCTACCAGCAAAACGGTTATGGATTTAGCTCAGCGCAGTGAAAATGTTGGTAAAATCCTTCAGAGCATAAACTCAATCACAGAGCAGACCAATCTTTTAGCTTTAAATGCTGCAATTGAAGCGGCCAGAGCCGGAGAAGCTGGAAAGGGTTTTGCGGTTGTTGCCGATGAGATAAGAAAGCTTGCCGAGGAAAGTAAAAAGGCTACTCAGAATATATCTGAGATTCTTGGAGAAATCCAGAGTATGAGCAGACAGGCGGATGGGGTCACTGCCGAGACAGTTGAAATAATAAAAAATATAAATGTGTCTGCAAAAGGAATTGATGAGAAGTTTACAAGTATAATGAATCAGATCCAGAGAGTATCGCAGATGACAGAGACTCTTAGTGCCAATGCTCAGGAGGAAAGCGCTTCTACAGAGGAAATGGCCGGAGCTATGACAGGAGCTGGTACTATGGTGAACAATATAAAAGATCATATAACCAATGCTGTTAACGATATAAACCGTCAGATGCAGATGTCTCATGATATAAGCGAAATGAGCGCTGAACTGAACGGACTGGCAAAATCATTGGATGATCAGATTAAAAAGTTCAAATTATTATAATAATAGTGATATAATATAAGTGCTAATGTTAATTTGATGAAACGGATTCTGAAGAAAGTTAAAGTTGAAGAGGAGGAAGCTTATGAATGAAAAAGATTCCATAAGAGTAGATACCGCAAAATTGGACGAGCTCATGAATCTGATGGCTGAACTTGTTATAGCCAAAAGCAGGATACTCGACACTTTAAAAAAGTACAACATAAAGGAAGTTGACGAAAGTCTTTCCCAACTTTCCAGAATTACTTTGGATCTTCAGAATGTGGTTATGAAGGTAAGGATGATAAACGTTGAAACTGTATTCAGTAAGTTCCCACGGATAATGAGAGATTTGGAAAAGCAAAGCTCAAAGGAAATAGATTTCATAATGCAAGGAACAGAAACCGAGCTTGACAGAACAGTATCCGAAGAGATAAGTGAGCCTATACTGGAACTTTTAAACTTCAGTGTTCAGGATCTTGAAGATCCCAATGAAAGAATTACCAAAGGTAAGAACAAAAAATGTTCAATAAAGCTTAGTGCCAAGTATGAGGGTAACGGTGTGGTTATAAGCATACAGAGTGATGGAAGAGGTTTGATTCCCCAAGAAATAAGCGGTCCT
>CALMRR010000510.1 GCA_937871925.1 uncultured Petrotoga sp. | reverse complement strand
GTTGAACGCAATGGTGCCCATTCAAGGTTGAAATCACCGCCTATTACAGAGGTTATAGGATTACTCTGGTATCTTTTGTATATTTCTTCAAGTTCCTTCTGAACTTCCTGAAAGCCTCCCAGACCAAAATGTGCACCATATATACTGAGTTCTTTTCCTTTGATATTGACTATCATATTAATACAGCCTCTCTGAACTGCCTTCATAAATCTTGGCTGGGGCAGATTAAATCCTTCAGCTTTTATTACCGGATATTTTGACAAAACAGCTATTCCATAATTGGTCTTACCCTCGGTTGCATAGAAATAATATTCCATATTCATAAGAGAAGCTATTTCCTTTGCCTGGTATAGATCACCACTGCGTGCATTTCCCTGATCAACTTCGTTGAGGATAAGAATATCCGGGTTGATCTTCTTAACAGTATCTTTTACTCTCTGAAAGTTAAAAACATTATCGACTCCCAGACCGTGTCTTATATTATATGTGGCAATTTTAAGATTTACGGATGTGCCTAGGGAAAGAATGCTTATCAGAATAAACATTGTCAAAAAAAGCTTTCTCATTTAAATACCTCCTATTCGGCCATAGCCTGTAAAATCCTGTTATGAAGCTCAGAAAGATGGTACTTGCCGTTGAACAGCTGAGAATTCGGACCTTTAGCTAGAATCGGTATATATGCTGCGGTATGGTCTCCTATAGTCCAGCCTATTTTAATGTTTGTTCCGTCATTCGCTCCGGCAAGCATACTAAGTCCGCCAGTTTCATGATCGGCAAATATTACAAACAATGTCTCCGCTGGGTCAAACTTTGAAAGAACCAGTCCCACAACTTTTTGAAATTCCAGCAGATCGGCAGCCACAGATTCTGTTTTGTTGGCATGACATGCATCATCAATCCTTCCACATTCTATGAAAAGAAAGAGCGGATCTTTAACATCAGCTATTGTAAGTGTGTTTTCGACAACCCTGCTGAAGCTCATTTCGTTATCAAAAAGTTCATTCTCAAAGTTTTTGTCTCCCATAGCCACAAAAGCCCTGAAGCCTTTGTACTCTTTCTGATGATCGAAAAGCTTCTTGTAGTTCAGTCCGTAAATATCGTATCCTTTGTCTGCCATATCTTTTAACTTACTCGTCGGATTGGGCTTGGCTGTGAATATATTGACTCCAAGCTTATCAAGTCCTCCTGCAACTATAAAGTCTATATAATCATTATCAACCAGATCCTGAGTTATCTTGGATGTGTCGTGCCGGCTGTATGTATGTGCATAGGCTGCAGCAGGAGTAGCATCGTTGTACCTTGTATTGGTTATAAGACCGGTTGTGTATCCCCGGCTTTTAAATATCTTCATAAGTGAATCGTACTCTTTTTCCTGAGAATCCAGACCAAGAAAGCTTGTGTTAGTTCTTACACCGCAGAAAAA
>CALMRR010000509.1 GCA_937871925.1 uncultured Petrotoga sp. | reverse complement strand
GTAAACACCGATAAGACCTATCAGAACTATAACAGGCAAAATCATTATCTCGACTTCGACGTGTATGACACGATAAATGAAGACGACATAATATACATCGGACAGGACTTCAACAAAGGATTCAACAAAGCTGCGGCTATTATTTGCCGGGAAGGAATTGCATACATAGTAAAGAACTACGTTTTTCCGGATGTAAGAAAAGCCCCGGAAGTGTTCCGGTATGACTTTCCGAAAAACAGGATCCGGTGGATACCGGACTCAACAAGCAATGAAACTTTGCCACAGTTCAGAAAGGCAATGCGGGAAAACAACATAGAAGTTATATATCGGAAAAAGAATCCGCTGGTTAAAGATAGAACATTCTTGATAAACTCCCTTTTCAATGCGGATAGATTGTTCGTAAGCAAGATGTGTGAGGATGTTGATGAAGCGTTATTCACCAGGCAGAACGATCCCGTTACTGGACTTCCAATGAAAGGGAAAGGTGAGAACGCACCAGACCATATTTGTGATTGTGTTGAGTATGCGCTGTACTATTGTGTGTCATGGCTTGCAATGTTCAAGGATCTCTACAGTGTGACCTTGGGAAGAAGATTCAAAAATCTTGTAAACGCAGGGCTTAAAGAATCGAAGGATACCTATATGTATATTAAAGAAGCTGAAAAGGTATAAAGCATTGACAATATAACAGTGCTGCCTCTATACTGAATATAGTATTTTGTTACCAGGAGGTACTTGGTATGAACAAATGGAAGATTGGCGGAATTGTCGGGATTGTTCTCGGCTCTGTTGCCCTTTTCTACGGTGGAGCCTCTGAAAGCGAAGTGGCTGCTATTGTAGGTGGCGTGTTTGTTCTTTTCGGTGTTATTTCTGCGATCATAAAGAAATAATGCCTTTGAAGGAGCCACAAGGCTCCTTCAAGACTTTATAAGGCAACCTCATGACAAACGAAGAGCTTAAAGAGATACATAGAATAATAAAGTCTGGTAAAGGGTCTACCTATCGGACGAAAGACAACAAAACACATATAACAGATTCAACAAAGTTCAAGTCTTTTCCAATACGCTGCATGGACTCCATAAATGATATTATGGAAAATGCTTCATTACGATCAATCAAGGAAAAGAATATTCCCGTATGCTCCCTTGGAGATATTGAAAGAACTTCCAAGATGGCGGCACAAAAGGCACTTATAACCATTGTACAAGACGGAGCCGGAGCACGGTATGTCAGAGACAATATTTATAATCCGGTGACGGGAGCAGGAACGGGAGCGGATCCTACAGTATATGGAAATGCTTTTCCGAACCTGTGGATCTCTCCGTATGAAGCGTCGGCACTGTACTCCCAGAAAGGTCTGCCGGAACTGATAATCAACAAGAAGTCAAAGAGTATTTTTCTCAACGGCATAAAGATAAAAAACGCAAAACTGAAGAGTAAAGACCTGGATGCAGTAAATCTCAATATGGTAAAACTCGGTATTCCGAAGATAATATCGGATGCTGTACGTGATTCCCTTGTATACGGCGGGGATCTTGTGTTCCCTTTGTTCAAAAAAGACAACCCGATAACTACTCTTTTGCCTTTCAATATGTTGATAAAAGCAGGTATCCTTGGGAAAGGGAGCATTGATTACATAGTTTCTTTGGACAGATGGAATACCATGCACCTTCCCTTCACAAACCCTACACACAGGGATTATTTGAACCCAGAGAAGTATTTTATTCCTTATCTCGGAGCGGATATTCATGGATCCAGGGCATCGAGGATTGTAACCGGATCTCAGGCAGGATGGCTTGGGCAAGTGGCAACCTATGGATGGGGTCTTTCCGACTTCTGTGGGTATATGCGAGAGATCATAAACTACAAAAATGCGGTGAATACGCTTCCTATTATGATCCAGCAGATGTCAATTCTTGCAAGAACCATTCCTGTGGACGGTATTTTGGCTTCGGAAGGGGCAAATGCGCTCGATGCGTTAACTGAGCAAAACACGATTAAAATACGGGAAATGAGCCTTACAAACCCGATAAATATTGATCTTTTGGGTGAACTACACGCCATAAACCGTGATTTTGCGGAAGTTCCGTCACTCATACGACTGTTAAGACAGGATGCAGCAGCGGCGGCAAGTGTTCCGGAACCGCTGTTGTGGTCAAGCGAGAAGGGGAATTTCTCCTCTGGAGACGATACTGAGGGCAATCTCCAAAAGCAATATGAGTCTATCAAGTATATTCACAGTGATGTTCAGACGCAATTCAAGAAACTTGCTATGATCTTGGTTATTGATGCCCTGGGGACAGACAGAGAGATCCTGGAGGCACTACCATACACTGAAATGCACTTTGACGTGCCTATGGTAGCAAACGCTGCAGAACGAGCTCGGGTAGGATATGACATTGCACAGACCTATTTTCAGCTAGTAGCATCTCAAATGCCCGCTTCAATGGCAGCGCAGATAGCATCAAGTTATGCCGGGGATGAATTGTCGTTCTCCTCAGAGCTTCTTGAAGACCTTGAGCGAAGACAGAAAGAAGCAGACGAAAGGGCAGAAGAAAAGCACAACAAAGAAATGGAACTTATGGAAGCTCAGATTGAGTCTACGAAAGAATCATGCAAACAGGAAGAAAAAAAGTCTTTGTTCCCGTCACTGAAGAAAAAAGAGCCTGAAGAAAAGAAGAAATATGATAAGCTGGAACAAAGACAGCACGAGAAAACCAGAATAGGATCCGAAAAAAGAAGTGTGGCATTACAGAGAAGGTCTGCTGAAACAGCCACAAAAAGGACAAACCGAGGAGTAAACACCAATGAGTAAGCCATACTTTGAGAAAAAAAGTGTTATTCTCTGTCGCTCCGGGATCCAGGTGTACCGATATAGTGAACTCCCCGGACTTCAGCTCGGATCCGCTCCAAAAGAAGTAAAAGATGTTTACACGGTGTACAGACCTAAAGAAGTTGTTCGTGGAGCTGCGGAAAAATGCAAGATGCTTCCTATAACAAAAGAACACCCACCTGAGTTCGTTAATGGGGACAACTGGAACCAGTATGCTGAAGGGTATACAGGAGAAAATGTACAGGTGGTTGACCTTGAAGACGGCGAGATCGGTCTTGAAAGTTCCCTTGTATTTTCAACAAGGAAAATTTATTCCTATTACAAGAACAACAACAAGATGGTATCCCTTGGGTATAAGTGCAAAAACAAATGGGTGGAAGGTAAAGACTGGGACATAGAACTTGTGTCCATTGATGAAGTAAACCACCTGGCAATAACAGCAATGGGAAGAGGGGGCACAAGCGTGGCTGTTATTGACTCGATGAAAGGTGTATTTGATTCGGTGCGCTCCGGTATTTTTCATTATGCTTTTGCTTGCCAGGGAGTTACAGACTCGGAACAAGATTTTGTTGAAAAGTTTTTTGACTATGTTGAAGACAGAAACATGGACGGAATAAGAGATTCAATGTATTCTGTATGTTTGATGAAAGATTGTCCTGAAAGGAAAGAACTTTTTGATTCAATGACTGAATACATAGAAAATCCGGGTAATCCTGAGTCGGTTGCAAACCGGTTAAAGATGCTATACAATGAAGTTGAAACACAGACAATAAAAGTGTTCAACGTATGAAAGGCTTTTGGAGGCGTTTAGTCTCTGCAAGATATAAATTGGATGGAGGTATGACAATGAAATCAGGAATTTTTCATTTCATCAAAAAGAAAATGAACAAGACCGAAGATTCTGTGCTTCCCTTCTCTGCCAGAGTTTTTTCCGGTCTTGGAGAGGCTAAA
>CALMRR010000508.1 GCA_937871925.1 uncultured Petrotoga sp. | reverse complement strand
TAGATTCAGTTCTTATCGGAACAGGTGATTCTGTGGAATATATTTTTGATAAACCAGGAAAATTACTTATAAAAGCACAGACAGCAGATGCTCAGGCAGAAAAAGAAATAACGGTTTATACGCCGGTATCTGATCTGCTTATTACATCCGAAAGATACGTTTACTATTCTGACGAACTAGCTACATTTTCATGTTCATTCAATCTGGATCCATATTTAGGATTAAGAAACATTCAATGGCTTATCGACGGAAATAAAATATCTGACAAAAATACTCTGAATCTTGATCTTACATCGATATCTGCCGGACTGCACAGTCTGGTAGTTACGGTAACAGACAGTCAATCCAACTCTATTTCCGGTTCTATTACCTTTGATGTGGTGTCTCATCTGGAATATGAGATCACTTCGCCCAAGGATAATAAAAATATTAACAGTTCAGAAGTTTTAAGACTCAATGCCAAGCTCACAAAAGGATTGTCAAAGGATATTAAAAACATTGAATGGTTTGTAAACAGCAAATCTGTTGGCTCAGGATGGGAAGTTCTTGCATCAAATCCTGGGAAAGGTACTACAGAAATAGTTCTTGTAATAAAGGACCGCCTGGAAAAAGAGTACAAAAAATCTATCACTGTAAATATTTCTGACAAACTTGAAGTAAAAATACTTAAACCCTCTAACTTCAGCTTATTCAAGTACGGTCAGGAAATTAAGGCTACGGCGCAGGCTTATCTGTACACTGAAAAGGGCATGCAGCTTCTTGATTCGAAAGATATAAAATGGTTTATTGATGAAATATCTTCCAACGGTTCAGGAATTCTCTTCATCAACAACTTGTCTATAGGCAGTCACAAACTGAAGGCGGTATATGACCAATCTTATGACGAAGTGGCCATAGAAGTTTCACAACCACGAAGCATAGTCATAACTGAACCTGCTGAAAATACCGTAATAAACTCCGGTTCAAAACTTCTTTGCAGGGCGCAAGCCGATGAAAGCACAACAATTAACTGGTATATAGGTTCAAAAAAAGTTGCCAGCGGCAAAGAAGTGTACATTGATACTAATCAAATCATGGGAAAGTTCGTAATAAAAGCCGAATCGCAATATCTTGACTTTTTTTCAGAAGCTTCAGTAAATGTAAGTATAAACGAAAAACCAGTAATAACCTGGATATCACCAAAAGACGGAGATGTTTTCGCTTCTGGAGCAAAAATAAATATAAAAGCTGAAGCTAACGATTATGAAGACGGTAAAATACCTTATACTCTCTTTGTTGATAATTCAGAGATTCAGGGTACAGCACTTCTTAATGCTGCAGATTTGGGAAGCGGCGAGCATATGCTTACAATAGCCACAA
>CALMRR010000507.1 GCA_937871925.1 uncultured Petrotoga sp. | reverse complement strand
AGTTTTTTTATATCCGAACCGACAGGCTTTAATGCCAAAAGATCTCTGTTCCCCTTTTCATCTGTATAAACATACAGATATGGACTTATTATCTCCTGTCTCAATTCCTGTAAAGTGTTGTAAAACATTAGTGAACCCTGTGAAGTTTTACAAAATCCCTGAAGGTTTGAAGCAGCTTTTATATCTGATATATCCTCTTTCATTATATTTACTTTAGAATCATCAAAAAAGGGTATATACTTTATTCCGTGTATAAGTAGACGTGTTTCTGCAGTACCTCTTTTCATAGCATCTTGGATAACATTATCCTCGTTAACAAGAATAATATTTGAATTTCTCCCCATGAGTTCAAAGTAGAGTCTGTACTTTCTCAGATCTCCTATCTCATCATAACCCTGAATATCCATATAGCCTATCCTGTCTGTTCCTAACTGTTCAACCGAAAGAATCTTTCCTCCTTTTATCCTTTTCCTCAGAAACATGGAGAAGTTATAAGGATTTTCCGGTATATCAGGTTTTTTTTCAATTACCAGAAGATACGATGGATTCTGCACGGAAAAAAGCAGAAAATCACCGCTGGTCTGTATAAGAAGCTGATCTTCCACAGGCTGGTATATATTTTTAATACTTTTATTCACAACACGCTCTCTTGCTTCATTGATAAGTTTACGAATAGCAAGTCCATCAATAGGCATAAATTATCACCTCACATTTTAATTTTATCATAGTAAGATATCTATATTGAAATTATTTTACAAAAAAACAGAAGTATAATTATTATGAGAAAAGTGTTCCGGCGTTTCATAACGTATATATATGATATAATGGAATATAATAAGCATAATTTTATCAAATCAGGAGGGATAAACGTGAATCTTTCTAAAGAAAGATACCTTGAGATTTTAAATACAGCACTTTCTCAAGGCGGGGATTATTCAGAAATATTTTTTGAAGATTACTACGCAACATCTATATTATACGATAACGGAAAGTTTGAGGGTTCAAGCTATTCAAAAAGAAATGGAGCCAGCTTAAGAGTAGTTATAGGCGAAGAAACACTTTTTGCCCATACAAGCAGCCCTGATTATGCTTCTCTCAAAAAAATTGCTGAAAACCTGAGCAGTATAGCTAAAACAAGATCCTCATCAGCAGAAATAAAGAAAGTACTTGATTTAAAAGAACTTCCAAAAAGAAATCTGATAAAAATAGATAAGGAGTTCGATAAAATCCCTGTTGAGAAAAAAATGGAAAAGATAAATATGGCTGTCAAAGTAGCCAAAGAGTATGATCCACGGATAATCCAGATAACCGTAAGATATGGAGATTCCAAAAGAACTGTAAGAATAGTTAACTCAGACGGCACTATTGCCGACGATGTAAGAAGCTATCCGCTTTTTTACGTTTCAATTGTTGCTAAAAGCGAAGATGGACAGATTTTTACAGGTATGTCAGGAAACTCTGAAAACAAAGGTTTTGAATTCTTTGACGACAACATGATAATACAGGCTGCCAAAGATGCATGCGGACAAGCCATAGCACAGGTTGAAGGCGAGGATGCTCCGGCAGGTGAATTTACAGTTGTAATGTCCAGTCAAGCCGGAGGAACTATGGTTCATGAAGCCTGTGGACACGGAATGGAAGCAGATCTTGTTCTCAGTGGTTCTGTATACAGGGATAAAGCTGGTCAGAAGATTGCTTCAGAAAAAGTGACAGTAGTGGATGACGGTACTATTCCTGGTAAACGAG
>CALMRR010000506.1 GCA_937871925.1 uncultured Petrotoga sp. | reverse complement strand
TTTTATATTTTGGATCCATGGCATCCATCAACAAATCCCAATGCTTAGAGGATGTCATATTGCCGTGTATGAGTAAAAGCACTTCCTTCCCGCCTTCTCTTTCCCTGTATCCTAAAGTTTCTCCGTTAGATAAATGCATACTTTTTAACTCTGTCCTCATATGCTTTCCTCCTTTGAGTAAGAAGTGATTCATATGATATTGTATCACATTTTAAGTAAAAAAGTAAAAATATACTTTAGAAATTAATAATTGTAAAAAATGTACTTAGAGAATGAATTTTTACTTTTTTAGGGAATATTTCTCATTTATCGTTATTCTTTATTCTTAATTACCGATAATACTGTTGAAATTCAAAAAGCATTAATGATATACTTAGACCAAGATACTTTCTTCACTGAAGAAAGTAAGTAGAGGTGAAAGCATGCAAACAATAGGAAGCAAGGAACTTATACGTGAAATAAATGAAAAACTTATACTTAAAGAAATCTATCTTAATAAAAAAATTGACCGGACATCTCTAATTAAAAACACAGGGCTTAGTGGCGGAACAATAACAAAAATTATTTCATGTCTGATAGAAAAACAGCTTGTAAAAGAAATTGGTGAAGCTGATTCAACCGGAGGAAGAAAACCCATACTTCTTGTCTTGAATAAAGATTATGCAAGAATAATCGGTATAAAAATAGGCGTAGGCTATATTGATTTTATTCTTACAGATTTAACAGGAGATGTTATTTTCTCTCAGACAGTAAAATACGAAGGTTCAATAAGTCCACAAAAGGTAGTTTCTATGATAACAGAATTTCATTCTAAGTTTCATGATAAGCAACTTTTAGGAATCTCTGTTGCAGTATCCGGAATAGTAAATCCTAATACAGGAACCGTTGTAACCTCTTTCCTATTAGGATGGAAAGATGTCGAACTTGCACAGATGATAAAAAAGGAAGTTGATACTTACATTTTTGTTGTAAATGATGTAGACTCATTTTCCCTTTCCCAGCTTTACAATGGAAATGCAAGATTTTATAAAAACTCTGTTGTAATGACTTTAGGAGTAGGAATAGGAGGCTCTCTTATTATTGATAAAAAAATTCACACCGCAGATGGTGGTGTCGGGGAGATCGGACATATGTCTGTTGTTCCTAACGGAAATAAATGTACTTGCGGAAGCAGAGGATGTCTTGAAGCCGAGTCTTCGATAGCAGCTATAGCGGCAAGAATAAACAAAGCAACCACTGTCGCTGAGCTTAAAAAGATTTTTTCATCTGTAAGTAATACAGAAATATCCGAACTTGAGTTTATAAGAAAAGCAATTGATCTTGATAATAAAGCATGCAAAAAGGTATTTAAAGAGTTTTCGGTAGAAATTGGTATAGCAATGAAAAACCTTATCAATATACTTGCACCTGACTACTTTCTGTTAGGCGGAGAAACACTTGAGTTCAGAGATTTATTTATGAAGGATGCAATTGAGTTCGCCAAAAAAAACGCCTTTGGTACGCTGGGTACTAAAGTTTGCATAGAAACCGATACTTTAGGCAGAAATGCATGGACTTTGGGAGGGATATATAAAATAATTGAGGTAAACCTCTTTGAAAACCGTATATAGGGGGAGAGTATGAAAAAAAAAGACAGAAAATATATTTTTTGGTTTCTTGCTCCGAGCTTGGCTGTTTTTTTGATATTTCAGTTTATTCCGATGATATGGTCCTTTATAATAAGCTTTACTGACTGGAATGTAAGAACATTACCAAAATGGGTTGGTTTGGGTAATTACATTGAAATGTTTTCTGATAAAAATTTTTATGAAGCGGTTATTCATACCTTTCAATTTATCATAATGTATATCCCTCTGGTTTTAATCGGTGGAATGATGATGGCCATGCTGGTCAACCTAAAGATCAAGGGTATAGGATTTTTCAGATCTTTCTATTTTATTCCCGTAGTATCATCATGGGTGGCTGTGTCGTTGATATGGAAAGGAATACTTAATCCGGCATACGGTTATCTTAACTATTTTCTCTCCTTATTTGGCATAGAAGGCCCGCAGTGGTTATACGATAAAAACTGGGCTATGGTCGGGGTCGTTATGGCAAGCGTATGGAAAGATATAGGTTTTACAATGGTTCTGTTACTTGGTGGGCTTAAAAATATAAGTGAGGAAATATTGGAAGCCGCTCAGATAGATGGTGCAGGTAGGCTGAAAAAATTCTTTAAAATCACTCTTCCACTCATGAGTCCACAGATATTTTTTGTAGTTATGATTTCCATGATAAATTCTTTTCAGGTCTTTGACCAGGTCATGGTTATGACTAACGGAGGACCGGCAGGAGCAACAACGGTTCTTGTAGAACAGATATACAGAAATGCTTTCAGTTATTCACGTATGGGATACGCTTGTGCTATGTCGTGGATTCTTCTTCTTATAATTCTTGTTTTTAGTTTTATCCAGAACAGAGCCGAGAAAAAGCTGGTGTTTTACTCATGAATATAAATATACGAAAAGTTGTTGTATATCTTTTGCTTGTTATGCTTGCTTTGACAACTATCGTGCCTATGCTTTGGACATTTTCTACCTCTTTGAAATCCAAACAGGCAACTTTAGCTTTTCCTCCGGATATAGTCCCAAAAGAGCCTACTTTAAACAACTATATAACGCTGTTTAATTCTTATCCTTTTGGGAGATATTTGTTCAATAGTTTTTTGGTAACTTCAGCAACAGTTTTCCTTCAAGTTCTAATAGCTGGTCTTGCAGCATTTGCATTTGCACGGTTCGATTTTAGATTTAAAAATGTTTTATTCGGTCTTTATCTTGCAACTCTTATGATTCCGTTTCAGGTAACAGCAATTCCTTTGTATCTCATCGTAAGAAATTTTAACTGGATAAATACATATCAGGGACTTATTGTACCAAGACTTTTCAGTGCCTTTGGAGTATTTCTTCTGAGACAGGCTTTTATGTCTACTCCGCGGGAGTTCGATGAGTCTGCTTTTATAGACGGAGCAGGTTACTTTACTGTATTTTTTAAAATAGTACTGCCTATGAATAAAACTGCTTTGGCAACTTTTGGGATTTTTTTCTTTTATGGATGCATGGAATAGTTACCTATGGCCACTTATAGTTTCTACCGAGCAGAATATGATGACTCTTCCGGTAGGTCTGGCCAATCTTCACGGAAGATGGATAACTCAGTGGAATCTTGTAAGTGCAGGAGCTATGATAAGCATCATCCCGATACTGCTTGTTTTCCTTTTTGCACAGAAGTGGTTTGTTCAGGGCGTAGCATCAAGCGGCTTAAAAGGCTGAAAATAAAAAGTACACTTGGGGAGGTGTATTATGAAGAAACTCTTGTTGGCGGTATTATCGGTATGTCTTTTTGTAGTTGCATTTGGAGCAGTGGAAATTACTTATATGAACTATTCGGCTCTTCCAAGTCATGAAGAAACATTGAAGCTTATAGTAAAAGAGTTTGAAAAAAAGAATCCCGGTATTAAGATAAAGCTTGTAAATGTTCCTTGGGACGATTATTTTTTAAAACTTTCTACCAGTTTTGCCGGTAACGATGCTCCCGATACCTTTGAAATAAATTATGAAAACTTTGTTGAGTATGCTTCGGATGGACTTCTCCTTCCGCTGGATTCATTGAATAAGCAGTTTAACTTCAATGCCAACGAGATCTTTGCTGAAAAGGCATATAAAGCTTTTTCACATAATGCCGTTCAGTATGGATTTCCTGAAAAGTTTTCAACAGTAGTCCTTTTCTATAATAAAAAACTTTTCGATGAGAAAAAATTAGCTTATCCTACCAACAACTGGACATGGAAAGAAGAGATGGAAGCTGCAAAAAAGCTTACTGATTCAAAAAAAGGGATATGGGGCGTTTATCAACCTGTTCAGTTCTGGGAATTTTATAAGGTACTTACACAGGCAGGAG
>CALMRR010000505.1 GCA_937871925.1 uncultured Petrotoga sp. | reverse complement strand
TTTGATTTAATAAAAGATTTTTTTAAAAGCTTACCTATATCATAATATACTTGAAAAACTGAAGGGCCTTTGTATCCTCTCAGAAAGGCCTTACTTTTTTTCAGAACTCCGCTGAAAAAAGGAGCTAGAAAAATTATAAGAAATCCATTTACAAGCATCATAATATTTTCATCCATCATTTTTACACCCTCTATCCCTTAAGAACTAAGAAGATCGTCAAAGCTAGCGTTACGGCAAAATAAAGAACATAAAGCTGAATATATCCATGCTGAATCTTGTGGAAAAATCTTGATACTACGCCAAAAATCCAGATAAAAAAAGGATAAACATAATCCTGAAGCATATCATTAGCAGAAATACTTATGGAAATACCTTTTTTTTGCTGAACTTTCTTACTATACGAAACTGCATTTTTAAATAATTTTGAGGCAGGCTGTGCATAACCGCTGGAGGTATATTGAAATTTTGGTTCAAACTCCCTGTGTCCGCATGCCCACGTATCTGAAACCTCTTTTTTTCTGAAAGTGCCAAGAAGGTATCTGATAAATACAAAAAACATAAAAAACATAAGTATAAAGAAACCAAACATCATTATTGAATCAAAGCTTTTTGAAAAATCTTCCGGAAGCTTATCTCCCCAAACCGATGAACCGATTTTCAATATTTCATCAATTATATAAGAACTAAAAAAACCTGCTGCCAACGAGAGTAATGATGACAGAACCACTGCAAAACTTATAAAAAATCCCGGTTTTCTTGTTGATATTGGAACTGTATCCTTAGCTTGTCCAAGAAATGTCATCCCAAAATTTTTAACAGTAGAGTACAGAACAAGGCCACAAGTAAGCCCGATAAACACAGTGGAAATAAGCACTATGAGTGAGCTGAAAGATCCACCGAGGGCCTGTATGCTCAAAATAAACGTTTGAATAATAAGAATTTCACTAGCGAATCCATTAAAAGGCGGAATGCCCGACATAGCTAAACTTCCTGCCAAAGAACCGTAGAATGCTGTCTTATTATATTTTTGAAGAGCTCCAAGTTTATTGGTGTTTTTTTCATCAGTAGTAAACTTAAGAGAGCCATAAGACATAAGAAGAAGTGTTTTAAAAATACTATGATTGAATGTATGAAATAATGCAGCTACAAAGGCGAGCGAAGAAAGCTCGTTAAAATTCTGAGTCTTCAAAAACATCGATAAGCCAAGTGTTGCATATATAAGCCCCATATTTTCAACTGTTGAATATCCTAAAAATTCATTGTAATTATTTTTAAAAAGTCCGGTTACCGAACTGTATACTGCTGTAAAAATACCAATAAGCATTATTAAAATGGAAAAAGTTGGATCATATAAATTCAGAAGATCCATAAATATTTTTATAAATCCGAAAACAGAAATGTTGACCATAACGCTAGAAACTGCTATCAGAGAAGGTGATGGTGAATTTGAATAACTTTTTGATATCCATCCGTTAAATGGGAAAAGATCTGACTTAACAGCAAAGGCAAAAAAAGCTGCTAGCCCTAGCCAATGCTTGCGTTGAGAATCCATGACCTTTAGTCCCTCTCTCATAACAGAAAAATCGTAAGTACCGGTATAGTTATATATTACCTGGGCAATGATAATAAGAAGTCCGACACTTATATGAGAAAGAACAAAATACGAAACAGCAGACTTTACGCTTTCATAGTTACGGTAATCAAAGATAAGCATTAAAAAACCGCATAAAGACATTAACTCCCATAAAAACAAAAAGGAAATCATGTCTGCCGCTCTTAGGACGCCTACTACAGAAAATATGAAAACAAAAAGTATCAGCCAGTAAAAAGCTGCCGAGTATTCCTTACGAAAAAATTTTGTAAACCCAAAAGAGTAAAGCACCAACAAAACGGAAACTCCCAACGAAATAGTTAGGAAAAAGTTAGACAAAAAGTCCAAAAGGATCATCTCCCAAAAAATAGTTTAACACTTACTTATACCATAAAAAAATATATTCCATGGGTTATCCATATTAAAACTAGTAAATTAAAGGTAAACTTAATCTTTTTTATCTGTTGAATAAAAAAAACCAAAAAGCTTTTTGCTCTTTGGCTCATATAAGTATAATCGTATTATTAATGCTTTTTTATATAGTTGACAATTAAAAGCAAAGTATTTTCTATGCCTTCAAGGTGTGTTCTCTCATATCCGTGTGATGCATACACCCCAGGACCTATAAGTCCGTGTTTTATATCATAACCTGCCGAAAGTGCGGCCTCAACATCTGAACCATATCGTGGATATATATCAACCGAATAGTTAAGATTATTTTCTTTTGCGGTACGAACTAGATCAGAAGTAACATCGTAATCATAAGGTCCTCCGCTGTCTTTAGCACAGATTGATACTTTATACTCATCGGTTCCAAGATCGTCACCAACTGCCCCCATATCAACAGATATCATCTCTTTTACATCCTGAGGTATACCGCTTGCTCCTCCATGTCCAACTTCTTCATACATTGTAAAAAGCAGGTATGTTTTGCGGTTTAATACAAGCTGCCCGCTTCGAACCATTTCAGCTAATTCCATAAGTATCCCGGCACTTGCTTTATCATCAAGATGCCTGCTTTTTATAAAACCTTGTGATGTAACTCTTGTCCTGGAATCCAAAGAGATAAAATCACCAGCCGATATTCCTAAGTCAACTGTATCATCTTTTGAAAAAACCTTTTCATCTAGAACAACTTCCATAGTTGTATCATCACGTTTCATGGAGGCTGCGTCTGAATAAACATGAACCGATGGGTGCTCAATTTGAAATGTACCTTCAAATTTTTTTCCATCTCTAGTATGAACAATACAATTTTCGGTTTCTATAAGATTTTCGGGATATCCTCCAATTTTGGTAATTCTTAGTCTGCCGTTGCTCTTTATTGATCGTACCATAGCTCCAAGTGTATCAACATGTGCAGCCAGAAGCAACGGTTCTTGTTCACCTCCTAAACAGACAAGTACTGATCCTTTATTAGTTTTCTGAATTTTAAATCCCATACTTTCAAATTTTTCAGTCAGATACCTTCTTATATCATTTGTAAAACCACTGGGACTAGGAATTTTGCAGAGTTCAACAATATTTGCCACTGCCCTATCAATATTTTGCTTACAAAGTTTATCCATGATTTTACCTCCTTTACATACAAGTATTATAACCTAATTTTATGATTTCTTTACTTTCCATCAACTTATTGATATAATTCTATATGAAGAAAATATTATATTTTGGGGGCATATATGGACAGATGGCTTCTTATTGTTAATCCTCATTCAGGAAGAGAAAGCGGTCAAAAAGACTTTCCGATCATTTTTAATATGTTGAAAAAACACAAGATCTCTTTCGACTATGTATTCACAGAAAGAAAAAGGCATGCCATTGAATTGGCAAAAGAATATATTAGAAAAGGCTATAGAAACATTATATCTGCCGGAGGTGACGGAACAGCAAACGAAGTGGTAAACGGTATTTTTACTCAGGAAGTTGTTCCCAGTACAGATATACTTGTTGCTCAAATACCGGTGGGAACAGGAAATGACTGGGGAAGAACCGTAGGTATTCCAAGAAGTTATGAACAGGCTATCGAAGTAATTGCAGAAGGCAATGAGTTTGTACAAGATGTTGGTTTAGCAACATATTTTGAGAATGGAAATCAATGTTCTAGATACTTTATAAACTCTGCAGGCTTGGGATTTGATTCTGTAGTAAACGAAAGAACTAATAAATTAAAAGATTTAGGTAAAGGTGGAAAAGGAGTTTATTTTTCTAGTCTTCTTTTTAGTTTGATAAGTTATAAAAACAAAGACGGAACGTTTGAAATAGATAATGAGCTTTCTTTTAACGGAAGATTTTTCAGTGCATGTATAGGAATTGGCAGGTACAATGGCGGAGGTTTAAATCAGCTTCCTAAAGCAGAACCGGCCGATGGTCTTTTTGATGTTACACTTATAAAGAAAGTTACTAAGGCACAGGTAATTGCAAACGCTAAACGCCTTTTTAACGGTACTCTTCTGGAATATAAAAAAGTGGTAAACGGATATAAATGTACTCATGCTTCTATAATAGCTGATCCTTCAATATTTCTTGAGGCAGATGGAGAAACTCTGGGTATATCTCCTTTTACTTTTAAAATAATACCAAAGAGTCTACGTGTGCTTATAAAAAAATAATATCCCTTAAGGGATATTATTTTTTTATAAGAGTATATGCTTTAAAAACATTCTTTATCAGAATTTTAGAAGTTACACTGCCAACTCCGTTGGGAACAGGCGTCAGCTGCGCATTTTCGGCTACAGATGGATCAGCATCTCCATATACTTTTCCTTCATA
>CALMRR010000504.1 GCA_937871925.1 uncultured Petrotoga sp. | reverse complement strand
AGCATAGTTTCAATAGTTTTCAGCATTATCTGTAGATCCAGCAGAGTCGTTCTGTTTTTTATGTAGTAAAGATCGTATTCTGTCTTGGTTCTGTATTCCTCTAAAGTAGTTGTATACTTATAGTTTATCTGTGCCCATCCGGTTATTCCGGGCTTGGCTTTAAGTCTATTTAGATAGAATGGAATTTTATCTTTCATTTCATCATTAAACTCTTTCATTTCCGGACGGGGCCCGACTATACTCATTGTTCCCTTTATCACGTCATAAAACTGAAGGCTTTCATCCAATCGGAATTTACGCAGAAACTTACCTATCGCAAGTACCCTTTTGTCTGTATCGTTCTGTAGAGTAAAGTCTTTTTCTGAAATGATTTCATTTGAGGTATTCTTTAGTGTCCTCAGTTTGTGCATAAGAAAGTACTTCTGTCCCTGACCTACCCTATGCTGCTTAAAAATGACCGGCATTCCGTTTTCTATAAGAATCCATAAACCGCATACCGCTATGATAGGCGAAAATAAAACAAGAAATAGTATGGAGAATAGCAAATCAATCGCCCGTTTGGCAGGCGAGTATTTATAATCCTGAAAACTTACTTCATAGTAACTTTTAAACTTCTCGGCAACAACAAGGGGAACTCTTTTAAGGTACTTTTCAGCAAGTATCGGCAGATAATCAACTTCTATCTGATTTTTCTGGTAGTTAAGCAGTTCTGATTTTACAAGGCTTTCAAGCTTTGGGTCAGTTACAAGTATTGCATCCAGCATGTGCTGGCTGTCGCCTTCTACTATATGCTCCCTGACCAGAGCCTTGGTTGCTTCCTCGAACGATCTGTCTACTTGAGGTGGGTCAAGTTCTTTTATGGCTTTTTTTATCTGTGCATAAAAATCATTTTCAACAATCTCCTGAAGCTTCTCCGGAGAAGGATTAATATACTCAATAAATCTTAGTTTTCCAAAGGATCTTTCGGTTATTTCATCAAGTATCTTTCCTACCTCTGCTTTTCTTCCTATAACAAGGTAGTTTTTTGGTTTGGTTCTTTTTAAATATATAGTGTGTTCAAACTTATGTATAAACGGGAAGAAAACTGTCGTAAAGAAAAGATTGAGGAAAAAAGGAGAAGCTTTGT
>CALMRR010000503.1 GCA_937871925.1 uncultured Petrotoga sp. | reverse complement strand
TTGTCTGTGGTGAGGAAACAGCCCTTATCCATTCAATAGAGGGTAAGAGAGGAGAACCTACATCCAAGCCTCCTTTCCCAGCAAACAGCGGCTTGTGGAAAAAGCCAACTGTAATCAATAATGTTGAGACCTTAGCGCAGATTCCTGTTATATTGCTTAAAGGAGCAGATTGGTTCAGAAAGCTTGGTACAGAGAAGTCCCCCGGAACAAAAGTCTTTGCATTGGCCGGAGCCATAAACAATGTCGGACTTGTTGAAGTACCTATGGGAATAACCTTAAGAGAAATTCTTTATGAGATAGGCGGAGGAATAAGAAACAACAAGCAGTTCAAAGCTGTTCAGACAGGCGGACCGTCTGGTGGATGTATTCCTGCAAAGTACCTTGATACTCCAATAGACTTTGATAATCTTATTGCTTTGGGTTCTATGATGGGTTCGGGCGGTATGATCGTTATGGACGAAGATGCCTGTATGGTTGATGTTTCCAAGTTCTATCTTGAATTTACCGTTGATGAGTCATGCGGAAAGTGTACACCATGCAGAATAGGAAATTACAGACTACATGAGGTGCTTGAGAGAATTACATCCGGAAGGGCTGTCATGGAGGATCTTGATAAGCTGGAACAGTTGGGCAACGTTATTAAAGATACGGCATTATGCGGACTGGGTCAAACATCTCCAAATCCTATCCTTTCAACTATCAATTATTTCAGAGATGAGTATGTATCACACATTCAGGATAAAAAATGTCCGGCCGGAGTATGTAAAAATCTCATAAGATACGATATAAATCCGGCAAAATGTGTTGGATGTACAGCGTGTGCCAGAGTATGTCCGGTTCAGGCTATAACTGGTACTGTCAAAAAAGCTCATGTTATTGACCAGGATAAGTGTATAAAATGCGGCGCCTGTTATGCGACATGTAGATTTGGCGCTATAAGTAAAATATAAAAGGAGGGACTTTCATAATGCCAAATGTAATAATTAATGATATAAAAGTTGAAGTACCGGAAAATGTAACAGTACTTGAAGCTATAAGGCTTTCCGGAGGATATGTTCCTACTCTTTGCCACATGAAGCTGGACGACATAAAAATAGAGAATAATCCTGCCTCTTGCAGAATATGTGTAGTAGAAGTAGCCGGAAGAAGAAACCTTGCTCCCGCATGTGTTACTCCTATTGCGGAAGGAATGGTTATTAAAACTCATTCAAAGAAGGCTGTAAATGCAAGAAGGACTGTTCTTCAGCTCCTTCTATCAAATCATCCTCAGGATTGTTTAAAATGTGCCAAAAATGGCCAGTGTGAGCTCCAAGATTTAGCAGCCGAGCTTTTCATAACTACCAATCCATATGTAGGAAATAAATCTACCCATAAAAAGGATGTATCAGCAGCCATAATAAGAGATCCCAGTAAATGTATAATGTGCAGGAAGTGTGAGACCATGTGTAATTCTTTCCAGACGGTTGGTGTGCTTTCCGCAGTTGACAGAGCATTTGATGCTGTTGTAAAGCCGACATTTGATCTCCCGCTTGAACAAACCAACTGTACATTCTGTGGCCAGTGTGTGGCTGTATGTCCTACAGGAGCCCTTGTTGCTCATACATATATCGATGAAGTATGGCAGGAAATAGATAATCCTAAGAAACATGTTGTAGTTCAGACGGCACCGGCAGTTAGAGTAGCAATTGCCGAAGAGTTTGGTTATGAGCCAGGTACAATATCAACAGGCAAGCTTGTAAGTGCTTTAAGGGCTCTTGGATTTGATAAGGTATTTGATACCGATTTTGCAGCTGATCTTACAATAATGGAAGAAGCAACAGAGTTTCTTGACAGAGTAAAAAACGGCGGGTATATGCCAATGCTAACATCCTGTTGCCCGGGATGGGTTAAGTTCCTTGAACATCAGTTCCCGTCACTTGTCGAAATGCCGTCATCTGCTAAATCTCCCCAACAGATGTTTGGAGCAATAGCCAAGAGTTTTTATGCAGAAAAAAATAATATAGATCCTAAGGATATTACTGTTGTATCAATAATGCCGTGTATTGCAAAAAAATATGAAGCCGGCAGACCGGAAATAAACTCCAGTGACGAGTATAAGGATGTTGATTATGTTCTTACTACAAGAGAACTTGCCAGAATGATTAAAGAGGCTGGATTGAACTTTGATACTTTACCGGAAGGACAGTACGATTCACCGTTAGGAGAATCAACAGGTGCTGCGGTAATCTTCGGAAGAACAGGAGGAGTCGCAGAAGCTGCATTAAGAACAGCCTATGAATGGATAACAGGAAAAAATCTCGAAGCAGTGGAGTTTGAAGCTATAAGAGGATACGAAGGTGTAAGAGTAGCAGAGGTTAAAATAGGAGAAATGGCTGTAAGAGTCGCAGTTTCTCACGGACTTGGAAATACACGAAAACTCCTTGAAGATATACAGGCCGGAAAGCTGCAGCTTCATCTTATAGAAGTAATGGCTTGCCCAGGCGGATGTGTAGGCGGCGGCGGACAGCCTTTCCATCATGGTAACTTTGATATAATAAAAAAGAGAACCGAAGCATTGAATAGAGCAGACAGAAATATGCCTATAAGAAAGTCGCACGAAAATCCTGCGATAAAGGCTCTTTATGAGGAGTATCTCGGTAAGCCCGCAAGTGAAAAGGCTCATCATCTGTTACATACTCATTATCTTGAAAGAGAGTGGCTGTAATAAAAAGATAAGTGTCAGGAGTTTTCCTGGCACTTTTTCTATTTTAATACTTACTTTAAAAGGATACCTTCATTGAAGCATTTAACGTTCAAAATTGTCATTATACAATAATAAAATCTTTTTTTTACAGACAGTTCCTTATTGCTAAGATTTTTTTTTGAGTTCAAAAATGTTTTAATATCTATTGTAATGAGTGAAATAAAAATTAGCTTTCCTGATAGTCCTTTAAGCAAAAACGTGAGGGCTGTCTTTAATATTATAGTGATTAGAAGGAGGAAAAAATGCAGAAAAAGCAGAGTACAGTAAAAAACCCGTCAAGATCTTATCTTATTGAAAAGATTATTGAAAAAAAAGAGGGAAGCCTTCTTTCAAACGGAACGATAAATGTTGATACCAGACCGTTTACGGGTAGATCACCCAAGGATAAGTATATAGTAGAAGATTCTCTTACCAAAGATAAAGTATGGTGGGGGCCTATAAATCAGCCTATTAGTAAAGAAACTTTCATATCTTTAAGGCAGGAGCTCAAGGCTCATCTGGACAGTTCAAATGAAGTATATATTATGAATGGATATGCTGGGTTTGATGAGAAGTATAGAGTGAATGTACAGCTTATAACGTGCTCACCGGTTGAAGCTCTTGCATATAAAAACCTTGTCATACCAGCAGATGAAGAAAAATTTAAGCCGGAACTTACTATCTATGCTTCACCTTATTTTTCTGCTGATAAATCAAAGTACAATACAAACTCCGATGTTTTCATTATAATGGATATGAGCGAGAAGGAGGTTATAATCGGGAAGACCGTTTATCCCGGAGAAATCAAAAAGGCAATATTTACATATATGAATTTTGCTCTCCCGCTTAAAGGAGTTTTTTCTATGCACTGTTCTGCGAATACCGATTTTGAAAACAAGCATACAGCTCTTTTCTTTGGCCTTTCAGGAACCGGGAAAACGACTCTTTCAGTAGTTGAAGACAGACTCCTTATCGGTGATGACGAACACGCATGGCATGATGAAGGCATATTCAACTATGAAGGGGGTAGCTACGCAAAAATAATCAATGTTTCAGATGATGAGAATCCTATGATCTATCATGCACTTAAATATGGTGTAATGACCGAAAATGTTGTATTCAATGACCAAAGGATTGCAGATTACTCTGATCAGACGATTACAGAGAATACACGTGCATGTATTCCTTTAGATATGCTTGAAAATGTAAAATCAGACGGAAAGGCTTCACATCCTCAGACAATATTCTTTCTTTCTGCTGATGCATTCGGGATACTTCCACCTATTGCCAAGCTTGATGAAGCACAGATCTATAATTATTTTCTACTTGGGTATACGGCT
Organism: uncultured Petrotoga sp.; assembly: GCA_937871925.1. Classification (GTDB taxonomy): domain Bacteria; phylum Thermotogota; class Thermotogae; order Petrotogales; family Petrotogaceae; genus UBA5851. The sequence goes on along the minus strand of CALMRR010000503.1, from coordinate 703 downwards.
AAACTTGCAGGAACTGAAAGAGGAGTAAAGGAACCTTCTCTTACATTTTCAGAGTGCTTCGGGAAACCTTTTATCCCGCTTAATCCAAAGGTATATGCACAGATGCTTGTCGAGAAAGTAAAATGCTATGGGGCTCAGGTATACCTTGTTAACACGGGTTGGATAGGTGGAGCATATGGTACGGGTTCAAGAATAAAGCTCAGATATACCAAGAGACTGGTTAATGCAGCTATTAACAGAGAATTAAAAGATTTCGAAAATTTTGAAATACTAGATCTTAAGATACCGAAGGTTTGTGAAGGTGTTCCTTCTGAGATTCTTAATCCTTCAAATGTCTGGACCAGCAGATCTGATTATGAGAAAAAGGCTAAAGAACTGTATGGTAAGTTTAAAGAACACTTTGAAAAATTTTAGTCATTGATATCCAGCTATGGAGCTTTGCTCCATAGCTTTTTTCGGGAGGATGGAATATGTATACTTATGGATTAATAGTTTTTTCAGAAGATGAAGAAAAAGCATATGCAAAAGCTCTTGAGTGTTCAGGCAGATACTCTCAGGGAAATATTTCCATGGCAATAAATTTTGCTGATGATGAGGAGTACTTCAAGGATACCGTAAAAAGTCTTTCATCTATGTATTTGGATTTAAAAGAGAGTTCTGAAAACCTTCTTTCTATATATGAAAACAAACTTGATAAAGAAGA
>CALMRR010000502.1 GCA_937871925.1 uncultured Petrotoga sp. | reverse complement strand
CTCATCGAACGGTATAAGGCTCTTTATTCCGCTCATAGACATTTCCGCAGCAGTAAATGCAAGTACTGAGGCTGCAGGATTTCTTTTTACACACGGCACCTCTACAAATCCACCTACTGGATCACACACCAATCCCATTAGGAATTTAAGACTTAAAGATGCTGCATTCTCGACCATCTGAGGGGAACCCTTTAAAGCATAAACAGCAAGAGTTGAAGCCATCGCACAGGCAGAACCAATTTCAGCCTGACATCCAGCGATTGCACCGGAAAGACTTGCTTTTCTCCTTATGAATTCACCTATAGCTCCTGCCACTATAAGACTTTCGGAAAGGGTTTTAAGATCAATACCTTTTTCTTCATGAAGAGCAATCACCACCCCAGGAACTACACCGCTGGAACCTGCTGTAGGACAAGCAACTATCTTGCCCATACATGCATTACTTTCAGAAGTGGCAAGAGCTGCAAGAATGCTTTTGGAGATTAAACTGTTGAAAATTGATTTGTTGCTGTTTCTATAATCATTGTATAGTCCGGTGTTAAATCCAGTCCATCCAGTTAAGCTTAAAGAATCAGAGTTCAGTTTGTCTTTATAAGTTTTTATCATCTGTGTCACAAACTTTAACGACTGTTCAGAGAGATACTCAGGATCTGTGCCATTTTCGAGCATCTCCCATTCTTTTACTACTTCAGCCAGAGGCTGATCGGTTTTCAACGATAGATCTACAAGTTCCCGAAATGAACTGAACATGCTTTTTTCTCCTTTACATTTTTCCCGGAGGATTTATGTATACCTTACAATATGCTTCAAAAGAAAAAATTGAAAATATTACAGAACTTGTGAATGAGGTTTTCAAAGATTACGTTATCCCTATAAATTGGACCAAAGAATCTTTTCTGCTTGATATGGCGGAAAATTCAATTATTTTGGATCACTCTCAGATACTATACTTTGGAAATGAAAAACTGCCTATTGGTTTCTGTATTACATCTGCTAGAGGAAAAAGAGCACGAATAGACTCCTTTGGCATAAAAAACGAATTTAGAAAAACTGGTGCTTCTTATTTTCTTATAAACAATGTTTTTTACGATCTTGCAAAAAAAGGATTTTCATCATTGCAGCTTGAAGTCGAAAGCAGTCAAACTCGTGCGGTTGATTTTTATATTAAAAACGGTTTTAAAATCTCTCGTACTCTTGATTCTTTTATACTTCCAGAAATAACTTCATGTCATAAGTTTAACTACTCCTTAACCTGTTCAAAAAGTTCAATACACCATAACGTCCTGCTAAAAGCCAAAAGATCTCCAAACTGGCAAAGAGAAATTACTTCGATACAAAACAGTAAAAAAGACTACTTAATGAACCAGATACGATCAAAAGATAAAGAAATAGCAAAAATACTATGGGGAAGAACAGAAGACACCACCTACATTGTCGATATTTACCAGACTGATTTTACTACCGAATATAGCGACATAGTTCAAGATGCGATATCTTTTCTGAGCTCCTTTGGAAAACCTTTAATCATCGTATCTCTTCCTCAGAACGATCCTCTCAACTACGTATTATTGATGTCAGGCTCTAAGATTTTCCTTCAGCAATATGAGATGATTCTCGGCATTTAAAAATATTTTTAAGGATCTCTTTCTGCTGCCTTTCCAAAATCATTTTATCAACTGATGACTCTGCACTAAGAAAAACTGATTCGGCAGTCTTTCTTCCTATGCCCTTTATTGAATTTAATTCTTTTACAGAAAGATCCTTTATGCTCTTAGAATTGTCTATGACGGTAACTGAACGCGAACCATAATCAACAACTTTTCCGTCAAAAAAAACACCCCTCTTCACATCCGAATATGTGCCGCAAAGTATAGGATAAGTTCCTATCTGCCTTCCAAAAGCAATTTCTCCCCTGTTTTCCTGCGGAAGTATATCTCTTATCACCGTTCCAATAGGAAATACTCTTTGGAGCATAAGAGAGTCATATTCAGTCATAAATTCCTTGAATCTTACAAAACTTTTCCTGTCAAAAAATACTTTTCCTCTGTTATCATAAAGATACGTCCCGGGAAAGGCCATAGCCTGCCTTACATTTATGCGTCTTAACATAAGATTTTTATCATAAATCTTCTTCAGGTACTCTATATTTTTCGTATATGTATCTTTTGTCTCTCCAAGCAATCCGTACAAGATATTGATACCAGGAAGAATCTTGGGAACCATATCGCTATCCCTCCAACCTCCCTCTTCATTTACTATCTGCACTGCCTTCAATATGCTGTCGTTACTGTTGTAGAGACGGTTCCTCTGGGATACATCAGGATCAAAGGTTTCAACTCCAAATGATAGAATATCTCCGGATGTATTGTACTTGGATATTATTCCTATAATTTCCCTGCATTCTTTTTCATATTTTGCTATAAAATCTGCATTGGCATTATCAGTATGAAGAACTCTTGACAACCCTGATACTTCTGAATAAAGCTCCTTAAAAAGGGCTGGATTGGGAAGATTTCCGTTTACAGCACTTCCGTAAGCAAGAAAATTTGCACTTCTTCCGAATCTAAAGTTTCTTACTCCCAACGAATGAAGCGATTTTATCTCAGAAATCACCGAACTAACTTTCCGTTCACGGTATACTCCGTGTGTCAGGGGCTCCGTACAAAATGAACAGAAACCATCCTTTCTATCACAGCCACGGGATACATCTATCTCCAGCATTACATTAGGAAACATATGATGCTTAGTTACTATCTGTGCTCCCAATTCGCTTAACATATCAGTAAGCTCATAACCTGATCTTTCATCAAGATTATAATCATCAGAAACAGGATATTTGAACAAGAAATTCTCAATATCTCCTGGAATAACAAAATCTACCGATTCTTTTAGGTACTCCTTAAGTAAAAGTGCGCTACTACCTCCTTTAAGAGTATATCCTCTTGCTATGGGACCTCCAAGAACCTTCAATGGTCTGGAATTATTATCAAATATCTTTTTTATCTCATAAAGAGAAATCGGAGTAGCCATAAAATAATGTCCCGGAACAGTTGTTCCAGCTATGATTATTATATAATCATACGAATCAAAAGAAGAAAAAAAATCGTTTGTCCTTATTTCGTCAATTGTAACGTAATCCGTTTCTATTGAACGGTACATCAATGCTCCGGCACTGTATCTTATGTACGGTGATATATATGGCGGCACACCTAAAACAGCCGGTTCATCAACATAACCATCAATTATAACCGCACGCAAGTACCCACCTCCTGTTTTTTTCTGAAAAATTCTATCACTACTTTATTACACCAGCTTATAAACTTTTATACTCTAATTTTACTATTTTTTTTGCTTTTTCCCTATAAAATGGTATAATTAAACTTGTGTAATATTTAATTTGAAAGGAGAGAGAATCGATGGCCAAAAAAATTAAAAGTCTTGGAGGAAGATCTTTAAAACCGGGAATTTCTAAAAAAGCCGATATGGGACAGTTGCTCAAAGAAGCTCAAAAAGCTCAGGTAGCTATGGAGTCAGAAATGGCAGAACTTGAGGAAAAACTTGCATTGCAGGAAGTTAAGGCAAGCAGTGGAGGGGGAGTAGTAACAGTAACTGCCGGAGGCGATCTAAAAATTAAAAATATTGATATATCTCCGGAGCTTCAGGAAGAAAGCATCGATATAATAAAAGACATGATAATAGCCGCCACCAATGAAGCTTTAGAAAAAGCTTCCAAATTGAAAGAAACCGAATCTGAGAAAATTTCTCAAAAATATCTGAGCGGGTTTGAAAATATGCCTAATATCTAACGGAGGTGAGTTTCATGAACATGCTTACAGTAAGAGATATTGATCTGACATCAAAAAAAATTATTATGCGGGTAGACTTTAATGTTCCCGTAAAAAACGGCAAGGTAACCGATGACACAAGAATAAAAGCGGCTCTTCCAACCATCAAATACGCTATAGATCACAATGCAAAGGTAATTCTTCTCTCGCATCTTGGAAGACCAAAAAATGGTCCTGATCAAGAATTTTCTATGAAACCGGTTGCTGAAAGACTCAACGAACTTTTACCATCTTTGGTTTCTTTTGTTGGAGATACTCGTGGTGAAAGTGTCGATAAGGCTGTTGAGAATCTCCAACAAGGACACGTACTATTGATTGAAAATACTAGGTTTGAAAAGGGTGAAGAAAAAAACGATCTTGATTTAGCCAAGTATTGGGCCGGTTTGGCGGACATTCATGTAAATGACGCTTTTGGCACGGCACATAGGGCACATTCTTCAAATGTCGGGATTGCAAGTTATATTCCAAGCATCGCTGGATTTTTGATGGAAAAGG
>CALMRR010000501.1 GCA_937871925.1 uncultured Petrotoga sp. | reverse complement strand
AACAAAAAAACTGCTCCCGGTTAGGGAGCAGCTATTATAGTACAGGGTGTTCCGATTTGATATCGACGTACCGTGAACATGCTGCGAGATGACCGTTTGGACCAACTTCAACAAGTTCCGGTTCAGGATTGTCTATACAGCTTTGTTTAGCATAGGGACAGCGGGTGTGAAACCTGCAGCCTTTTGGTATGTTTGCTGCTGAAGGGATCTCTCCTTTTATTGGAACCTCCTTGACTATGTTGACTTTACCGGACTTCGGTTCACATACCGCTGCTATCAGTGCTTTGGTATATGGATGCTGCGGATTGTCTATTACATCGTCAGGGTCTCCCATCTCTACTATCCTTCCAAGATACATTACCGCTATCCTATCTGTAAAGTATCTGGCTGTTGACAGGTCATGGGTTATGTATAGGTATGTCAGATTTAGTTCTCTCTGTACTTCTTTCATCATGTGAAGTATTTCTGCCCTTGTCGAAAGGTCTATCATCGATACTGGTTCGTCTGCCACTATCATGCTGGGTGAGAGAATCAGTGTTCTTGCTGTTGCCGCTCTCTGTCTCTGTCCCCCTGAAAGCATGTGGGGATATCTTCCCATTATTTCTTCGGCAGGTGTCAGTTTTACTTTCAGAAGAGCCTGTTTTACTTTTTCCATTCTTTCATCACGGTCTTTTCCCATCTTGTGAATTATGAGGGGTTCTTCAAGAACGTCTTTTATCTTGAATCTTGGGTTCATTGATGCATATGGGTCTTGGAATATCATCTGTACCGATCTTCTGTACTGTGATAGTTTTTCTTTTTTTATGTGGGTTACGTCTTCTTTGTTGAAAATCATCTGTCCGTGGCTTGGTTCAAGCAGTTTCATGATGAGCTTTCCGGTTGTAGTCTTGCCGCATCCTGACTCTCCTATCAGTCCGAAGATCTCTCCGCGGTGTATGCTGAATGTAACTCCGTCAACTGCTTTTATGTATCTTTGTTTTCCCTTGAAGATCTCTGAAAAGCTTCTTCTTATGGGAAACCATTTCTTTATATCTTTTACTTCTATTATGTTGTCGTTTTTGTTTATCTCAGACATTTTTTGTACACCTCCAGCACGCTACACAGTGATCTTTTTCTACTTCTATGAGCTGTGGTTCTTTTTCCCTGCATATATCCATGGCTTCAGAGCATCTGAGATGAAACCTGCAGCCTTTCGGAGGGTCAAGAAGATCAGGAGGAGTACCAGGAATAAACGACAGTTCATCTACTTTTTCATGTATTCTCGGAGTTGCTTTCAGCAGTTTCTGGGTATACGGGTGCATTGGTCCCTGTTTACCGTATATCTGCTGGTTGGTTCCTATCTCTGCAACTTTTCCTGCATACATTACCAGTATCCTGTCAGATACTTCTGCTTCCGTTGCAAGATCGTGTGTTATGAAGATGAACGAAAGGTTCAGTTTCTGTTTAAGGTCTTTAAGCAGGTTTATGATCTGAGCCTGTACTATGACGTCAAGTGCTGTTGTGGGCTCATCACACACTATGACTTTGGGTTCAAGAAATAAAGCCATTGCTATTACCACTCTCTGTTTCATACCTCCCGAAAGTTCATGGGGGTACCTGTTTACTATGTGTTCGGGAAGTCCCACAAGGTTAAGGTACTTCACTATGAGCTTCTTGGCATCTTCCTTGTTCATCTGTTTGTGTTCGGTCAGAGTTTCCATCATCTGCTTGCCTATGGTGTAAACAGGTGTAAGACAGTTCATGGCTCCCTGGAAGACCATCGCTATCTTTTCCCAGCGTACATTTTTCCTTACCTCTTTTTCTGAAAGTTCTACTATGTTCTGACCGTCTATTATTATCTCTCCTCCGGCTATCTTACCCGGAGGTGTCGGCATCTTCAGAAGAGCCACACCTGTTGTGGTCTTACCGCATCCGCTTTCTCCAACCAGACCAAGAGTCTCTCCTTTACGCAGAAAGAAGCTTATATCGTCGACAGCCTTTACAGTTCCTTTGCTCGTATAGTAATAAACCTTTAGATTGTTAACCTGAAGAATCTTTTCATTGTTTTCATTCATACTATCTACCTCGTTCTCAACTTAGGCTGCAATATCTTGTCCATTGCAAATCCTATGAATGCAAATGTCATTCCCATAAGCGCTATCATGATTCCTGGCGGTACTACCCACCACCACAATCCTGTAAGAACAGCTCCGCCTTTTAAAGCATCATGTAGTATCTGTCCCCATGTAACGATAGTGGCATCTCCAAGTCCGATTAGACTTATGTTAGCTTCATATACAATGGCACTCGGAACAGAAAGGGCCATCGTAGCGAATGAGTAAGGCAGAAGTATCGGTACTATATGTTTGAATATGAGTCTTGCATTTGAAGCTCCCAATGCTTTTGAAGCCTCAACAAAGGTTTCTTCCCTTATCTGCAGGGCCATGCTCCTTACGGTTTTTACCGGGCCTGTCCAGAAGAAAACACACATCATTAATATCATAATCCATATGCTGGGTTTTACTACCGCAGAAAGAACTATTAGTATCGGAAGCAAAGGAACGCTCACGAATATTTCAAAGATTCTTTGCATTATTGAATCGACAAATCCTCCGTAGTATGCACAAATTACTCCGTAGAAAACACCTATAAGAACAGAAGTCAAG
>CALMRR010000500.1 GCA_937871925.1 uncultured Petrotoga sp. | reverse complement strand
TCATTGACACCTCTTAACAGAACACTCTGGTTGCCTAAAGGGATTCCGGCATCTGCAAGCATCTCACATGCTCTTGAAGACTGCGGGGTAATTTCGTTTGGATGATTAAAATGAGTGTTGATCCAAAGAGGATGATATTTTTTCAGCATATCCACCAGATCCTGGGTAATAAGCTGTGGAATAACAACCGGAACCCTTGTGCCTATTCTTATTATTTCGACGTGCGGTATTTTTCTGAGCTCCTTTAAAATATATTCGAGCATTTCTTTTCCGGCCAGCAGTGCGTCACCACCTGAAAGCAGAACGTCTCTTACAACGGGAGTCTGTCTTATATACTCAATTGCGGCATCAATCTCCTCGCGTGTTCTTGCTCTGTCGTTCTGCCCTGCAAACCTTCTTCTGGTACAGTGTCTGCAATACATTGAACACATGTCGGTTATGAGGAAAAGAACCCTGTCAGGATACCTGTGAGTAAGACCAGGTACTGGTGAGTCAGAGTCTTCGTGAAGGGGATCTAGCATATCCCATTTATCAATATTCAGTTCTTTTACTGTAGGAACAGCCTGTCTCCTTATAGGATCTTTTGGGTTGTCCGGATCAATAAGAGAAGCGTAGTAAGGAGTTATCGCCATTCTTAAGGTTTTAAGACAGTTATGAATGCCTTCCTCTTCATCTGGAGTAAGGGGGATTACTTTCTTTAAAGTATCAACATCGGTTATCCTGTTTCTGAGCTGCCATCTGTAATCGTTCCACTCTTCGTCTGTTACATCTTTCCATATAGGAATATCTCTGAATGTTCTTTTCATATATATCTCTCCTCAGCTTCCAGCATAAATTTTTTCAAATAGTGAACGTATCTGCGGCGATTCTCTTAAAATATTCAAGCTAAGCTGTGCATGGCCTTTTGTATAACCGTTTCCTATCATCATATTAACGTCTTTCCCCACGCCTTCGGCGCCAAGAGCCGCCTTGGTAAAAGATGTGGCCATGCTGAAGAAGTAAACGATACCGTCTTCTTTGGTTGAAAGAATACTTGCCATCTCTGTGCCAGGAACGTTCACATTGTTTATAGTTACATCACAAAGCTGTCCTCCGGTCAGATCATAGACTTTTTGGTAAACATCTATGGGTTTCGTGGCATCGGCTATAATAACGTCGGTTGCCAGATTCATTTCTTTTATTTTTTTTGCATTCTGTTCGGAGTACTCTATTACAATGACCTTTCCTTTTGAACCTGCATTTTTCATTGCCTGGTAAGAACACAGAACACCTGATTTTCCGCCTCCACCTATTATACAAACGTTCATTCCGGGTTTTACCAGCTTGTCAACCTGTGCCGGAGCACCCGCAACGTCCAGAACAGCCAACGCTAGCTTTTGTGGCAGATCATCTGGAAGAACTGCGTAAATACCGCTTTCAAAAAGGATGGCCGATCCTCTTATATCAACCTGATCGTTTTGCATGTTTATACTCAGTATTTCATCTATCTTAAGCGGTGTAAGAGAAAGAGAAACCAATGTAGCAATACTGTCTCCTTCTTTCAGAGTTTTATCTTTAATATCTTTTCCGATACTTCTGACTTTTCCGATAAGCATTCCGCCCGATCCGGTAACCGGATTCTGCATCTTACCGCGTTCATTTACAATATCAAGAATCATCTGTCTGACTTTCACTGCATCGTTTCCGCATGCTTGCTTTATCTGTGTGAAGCTTGCCGAATCTATATTCAGCGTACTGACATCTATAAGTATTTCATTTGAAAATATACTCATTGTATTATCAATCTTTTTAGCACCTTGGGGAAGTGAGCCCTTGGGTTCTATTACTCTGTGAGTTCCGAAAGGACAACCTTTTTCCATATCTTCTACCTCCTGATTCCAAGAATCTGTCTGGCCTCGTCCGGTGTGGCAACAGGTCTTTCCAGTTCTTTAGCCAATCTTACAACTCTTTCCACAAGCTCAGCATTTGATTTTGCAAGAACTCCCTTTGAATAGTATACGTTATCTTCAAATCCCACCCTGACATGTCCTCCCATAGCTATTGCGTGTGCAGCAAGCGGCAGTTCAGTTCTGCCGATTCCGGCAACAGTCCATGTGCAGGATTCGGGTATTGATCTTCTCAGATAGACAAGATCGTCTATAGTTCCGGGAATTGCTCCGGGTACATTCATTACAAAATCAAAGTGAACGGGAAGCTCCAGGAAACCTTTTTTTACAAGACGCATGGCATTTTCAATCATTCCGCGTTCAAAAATCTCTATTTCAGGTTTTATCTTTCTTTCCTTCATCTCTTTTGCAAATTTTTCTATATACTCATTGGTATTTACAAAAAGATCGTCTCCGAAGTTGCAGCTTCCGCAAGAGAGACTTGCCATTTCCGGGTTAAGAAATAAAGGCTGCATACGCTCTTCAAAACTATGCCACACTGCTCCGCCCGTTGAAGGCTGAAAGATGATATTGCATTTTTCCGCTATTTTTTCTTTTATCTGCCGGTAAATTTCTAGTGACTGAGTAGCACTGCCGTCAATATTTCTTGCGTGTACATGGACTATAGATGCTCCGGCCTGAAAACATTCATAAGCATCCTGGGCTATTTCATCCGGTGTTATAGCCAGTGCCGGCTGCTGTTGCCTTGTTACTTCCGCACCTGTTATACAGGCAGTTATAATTAATTTTTCCATATTTATAGCTTCCTTTGTTTTTCAACAGGAACCACACAGGTTCCGCTTGCTTTACATACGATTACGGGCTCATCAAGAACTTCTGCTGCCGAATCTGAAATATCAGGTCTTGCAGTGATAACTTTGCGTGCTGTAAAAATCATCTTTCTGGATGATTTTCCAGAGTTTACAATCTCTCCGGATGCTTCAATATAATCTCCGGCATATACCGGAGCCAGAAATTCAACACTGTCATAGGCTCTGAAAAGCCCTTCATCTCCGTCGTTTCTTATTAAAAGTTCAGTGGCGACATCACCGAAAAGAGCAAGCATTCTTGCTCCGTCAACAAGATTTCCTCCGTAATGGGCATCCGCCTGACTCATTCTTAATCTCAAAATAACCGGCTGCATAGTATATCCCTCCTGATCAGTATATTATAAAACCTTCATTGCCGGGACTGTCTGCGGTACAATAAGCTTGGCCTGGGTTGCCTTTATTACTTCCTCTACGGTTACGTTAGGTGCAACCTCTCTTAGGACAAGTCCTTCATCTGTTGGTTCTATTACTGCCAACTCTGTGACTATAAGATCGACTCTGCGGATAGAAGTTAAAGGCAGAGTACATTCTGGTATTATTTTGAACTCACCCTTTGAAGTATGGGTCATGGCAACTATAACCTTTTTTGCACCGGTAACCAGATCCATTGCCCCACCCATTCCCGGAATCATCTTCCCCGGTACCATCCAGTTGGCTAGTCTTCCCTTTTCATCTACCTGAAGACCTCCCAGAACAGTAACATCAAGATGCCCTCCGCGTATTATGGCAAAAGAAAAAGCCGTATCAAAGGTCATTGCACCGGCAACAGAGCTTACAGGTGCCGCACCGGCATTTGTAAGATCAGGGTTTTCCATTCCCTGGGGAGGAACAGGCCCCATACCGATAAGACCATTTTCAGACTGGAACATTACCTTTATATTTGCCGGAACATAATCTGCAACAAGTGTCGGAAGACCAATTCCGAGATTTACGAGATCTCCGTCTTTGAGCTCCATAGCAACTCTTTTTGCGATAAGAACCTTACTATCCATTTTTCTTCCCTCCTACTACCACATAGTCGACAAGAATACCGGGAGTATGTATCTCTTCAGGACTCATGCTTCCTACCGGAACAATCTCTTCCACTTCAGCAATTACAATGTCTGCAGCTAATGCGATTAAAGGGTTGAAGTTCTTTGCGGTAAGCGAATAAAAAAGATTTCCCATATAATCGGCTTTTTTTGCTTTTATTAATGCAAATTTTGCTTTTATAGGAAGTTCAAGTATGTATTTTTGACCTTCGGATTCGATTATTTGCTTTGACTCTTCAACAACAGTTCCTACACCTGTAGGAGTAAGGATGCCGCCCAATCCGACTCCGCCGGCTCGTATTTTTTCAATCAGGCTTCCCTGAGGTACAAGCTCTACCTCCAGAGATTTTTCTATCATCTGCTTCTGAGTGACCGGATTGGTTCCTATATGAGATACGATAAGTTTTTTTACAAGCTGTTCAGAAATCAGCCTGCCTATGCCTTTGTCTGGAAATGCTGAGTCGTTTCCAATTACAGTTAAACCTTTTTTTTTCTGAGCTATCAGTTCGGTAATAATGGATTCCGGAGTACCTACCCCGAGAAATCCGCCGATCATCAGAGACGTATCATCACCAATAAGCCCTACCGCTCCATGGGCAGTCAATACTTCCATCTCATCACTCCTTTTATAAAATTTTCTTCCTCATATGAAAAAAATTTCATAGTAATTTTCAAATTTATTATATCATAAAGCAGTTGAAATAAAAATACATCAAAAGTAACCTCTAAAAGCGGTTATAATAGATTTATGACTTAAAAGCCCTTTTATCCTTTAGAAGATCAAAAAATTATAACTTTGACTGAGAGAGAATTTAAGACGCTTAACGTACTTTTTTATATAGCTTTTGTAACTTATAAGCAAAACAAAAGAGCTATAATATTAATGTAAAAAATGTAACTCAAAAAAAATACAATAAATTCCTTATTAATGGAGGGAGTCATATGTTAAAGATCGGCATCCTCGTATATGACGGAGTAGAAGAACTGGATTTTGCAGGACCGTGGGAAAGCATGGCATATGTGAATAAAATAGTAGAAAAAGCTGTTAAGATGTACAGTATAGGAACCAAAAAAGAAATAAAAGCATACAACGGCTTAAAGATAACGGCCGATGAAACGATATACTCAGCTCCCCAGATGGATATTCTTGTGATACCCGGAGGAAGGGGAAGAAAAACAGAAATGAAAAATGAAGAAACTTTAAGATTCATAAGACATCAGTATCTTGGACTGAAGTATCTGCTTTCGGTATGTACAGGAGCATTTCTGATAGCAGCCACGGGACTTCTGGACGGTCGAAGCGCCACTACGCATAAATATGCTATTCAGGAGCTGATGACATACCCGCGGATAAAGGTCGTGGAAAAAAGAATTGTCAAAAGCGAAAATATTATTACCGCAGCAGGTATTACGGCGGGAATAGATCTTGGATTATATATGATAGACACTATTTTTGGTCGCGATATAGCGCTTAAGATCTCCGAACATCTCGAGTACGAATCGAAAGAACTCGAAGAAAAATCATTTTGAGATGAAGGATATCCATAGTATAATAAGATTAAATACTAAAAACGAACAGAGGTCGATTACTTTGAAAGCCGGAGTAAAAAAAGTTGCTGCGATACATGATCTTTCTGGATACGGAAGATGTTCCCTTTCTGTGATAGTTCCAGTTCTTTCCACGCTGGGAATACAGGTATGTCCGGTTCCAACTGCAATTCTTTCCACACATACCGACGGATTCAAGGATTTTTCCTTTTTAGATCTCACAGATAACATGTCAGGGTACATAGAACACTGGAAGAAAATAGGACTTGTTTTTGACTGCATATACACCGGATTTCTCGGTTCTTCAAAGCAGATAGAGATCGTTGAGGACTTTATAATCAGTTTTAAAACCCCCAACAATTTTGTACTCATCGATCCTGTTATGGCCGATAACGGGAAACTGTATAAAACAATGGACGAAAGCATGGTTTGTAAGATGCGAAATCTGATAGGCAAGGCCGACATAATAACGCCTAACTTTACAGAAGCCTGTTTCCTTTTGAATAAAAAGTATGATGAGAGCATAAGTGTGGCTGAAATAAAATTATGGATGAAAGAACTGTCTGATATGGGACCGGGAACCGTTATAATAACAAGTGTTCCTGTTGATTTCAAAAAAAGCATGAATACTGTCTTGGCATATGAAAGAAATGAAAATAAGTTCTGGAAAGTCTCTACTGAAAATGTGCCAGTCTTTTATCCCGGTACCGGCGATACTTTTTCCAGTATAATTATAGGAAGACTTTTGTGCGGAGACAGCCTTCCGGTTGCGATTGACAGGGCCGTGATTTTTATAAAAAACGGAATAAAAGAAAGCTTTGGGTTCAGTTATCCGACAAATGAAGGTATCTTGCTTGAAAAAGTATTGGGTAATCTTAACCTGCCGTATATTACCAGTACGTATGAGATAATATAGAACTGATCGGGGGAAAACAATGCGGAAAAACAGATATGTGAACAGCCTTAGGCTGTGTTCGCAATTTTTTTTTGTGTTA
>CALMRR010000499.1 GCA_937871925.1 uncultured Petrotoga sp. | reverse complement strand
CAGGAGTATACTCGCTGTTCTTACTTTCAAAACTTTGGCGGCTTTGGTTGTGGTACTCAGCTGCTCTATTATGTTAATGCTTTTTGTTCTTGAGAATTACTATGAAAAGCATATATACGAGCCGGTTTATAATGACTGCATAGAAAGCCTGGGTGAGTATCTGTCTTCCATAAACAAGACAATGACGATGTACGGTCAAAATTACAATCTTTCTCTTACCGGACTGCTAGGGGAGATTAAAGATTACAGGCACAAGGATGAAGGCTTTGATATAGGCGGTTATATAAAAAAATATTTTGATTCAAAGACTACTGAAGATTTTATAAGCACCATAAACTACTATATTATAAGTAAGGATGGGGTAATTGAGGAGACAGACTATGCTACCGATCTTTTTATGGATTTTTCCAAAACTACTCCTAAGTACTGGAAAACCTTGAATGTTTTAAAGGCGGGGGAGATCATGATACAGCCTCTGAGCTTTGAAATACGTTCAAACAGGGCAAGGCTGTTCGGATATATAAGAACGGACGACGGGCGGATTATAGAGATAGGAGTTTCCTTCAAAGATGATATAAGGGCTTTGATAGCTTCTGAAATTGAAATTATGAAGAAGCTTAATCCTTACATAGAAAGTATAGAGCTGTACAATTCAGGATACATACCTTTCGGGGATTTTGTCAATACCGTTACTGATGAAGATAAAGAAATTTTTGAAAAGGTTCATGAATCCGGTCAGCCGTATACGAAAAACTATTCTTCCGGAAGAAAGGTTTTCTACAGAGTATGGTATCCCCGTGCAGAAACGGAAAGATACTTTAAATTTTTGGGGTATCTGAAGGTTACAGTTGACTTTTCGGTTCTAAACCTTCTCAAGTATACATTGAGCTTTATTCTTACTATAAGCTTTGTATTTCTTGGTCTTACGCTTAGTATTGTTAATCTGTATAATTCAAGGAATATTGTGCGTCCTTTTGAAAGAATTATGGATGAGATAGACAGGATTGCAGATGGAAAGATAGAAAAAGAAATCAATGACAGCGAGTATGTAAGCATTAAGGAGTATCAAAAAGGTATGGAGACTGTAAAAAAAATTGAGGATAAAATTTCTTCACAGATAATTGATTCAAACTCTCTCCAAAGATATGTAAAAACTTTGAAAAACGATAAAGATGCCTGAAAAGGGCATCTTTTTTATATAAGCGATTAGTAGGTATGGATTTAATTAATCAGAATTTGCGCAACTGTAAGATTATTAACCACAATCAATAGCTTTTTTTAACTGTGATGTAAGTTTTTATTATTTAAATAGCGTAGTTGTTGCATTTCAAAAGTAAAAAATGTATAATTGATAAAAAGGATTAATTATAGGTTAATTATATTAAGAAAGGGG
Organism: uncultured Petrotoga sp.; assembly: GCA_937871925.1. GTDB lineage: Bacteria > Thermotogota > Thermotogae > Petrotogales > Petrotogaceae > UBA5851. Next base: position 2,062 of record CALMRR010000499.1, on the reverse strand, counting down.
TGAGAATATGAAAAAAAGCATAGGCGGTCTTATCATTCTCCTGATCCTTTTGGTATCAGCTCTTCCTCTTGGAGTGCTGACTGCGTATACAAGCATAAACTCCTACAGTAAGGATTTCAAATCAGTGAGTGAGTATCTTTTGCTGGATAATCTTCAAAAGTCATCAGCATTTGAATCTTTTATCACTCCTTTGATGAAAACTACAGACTTCATAACAACAGACAGTGAGCTTATAAGTTCTCTTGAAGATAAAAGCAAGCGTGAAGTGGTGGTAGGTATTTTTGCTGACCTGCAGAAAAAATTTCCTGAGATACAGCTTGCATATGCCGGTTATCCAGATAAAGCTCTTGTCTCTTATCCGGTAGTGGATCTTGGAAAAGACTTTGACCCTACAGTAAGAGTATGGTATACACAGGCCAAAGCATCCCCAAGAAATGTTATACTTACAGACCCTTATATTGATGCTGTTACAAAGCTTATGATGGTTTCAATAACAAAAGCAGTTGTCGATCCTTCTTCCAATAATGTTGTGGCGGTTTTTGGAGTGGATTTTTCGTTGGACGCCCTTAAAGGTATTCTTTTTAAGGAAAGCTCTTACAAAACTGCATACTCTTTTGTTGCGAACGAAGCAGGAGTAATAGTCATCCATAAGGATAACTCTTTGGTCGGAAAGAGTGTTAAAGACCAGGAATTTTTTGTTAAAGCATCTTCCGGCAGCGGTTACATAAACTACACCAGCGATAAAAAGAAGTATCTTGCATTTTATGAAAAGCTTCCGAGTACTAAATGGATTGTTTATACCGTAATTGAAGAAGCAGAGGTTCTGAGTGAAGCCAAAAGCTCCCTGATAATAATGCTCATACTTTCAGGATCAATAATAGCGGCTGCGATAGTAATAGCCTTGGTATTTGTAAAAACCTTGATAGCCAAGCCGATAGCCGCCATAGTTAAAGATATATCAGCATTTGGAAAGGGCGACCTTACTATACGCTTCTCAGAAAAAGGCGGTTCAGAAATAGAAGAAATGGCAAAAAGTCTCAACAGCATGGCAGGTTCATTGAGTGAGTCGATGAAGTCCATACAGGAAGCTTCCCAGCAGATAAACTCTTCTGCCGGAGATCTTGCAAGCGTTTCCGAGGAAACCAGTGCTACAAGCGAGGAACTTTCTTCTCAGGCCGAAAGTATACAAAATAATGTACAGAATACATCGGCCTCTATAGAAGAGTTAAGTTCATCGGTAGATGAAGTTGCAACAAGCGCTCAGAATGTCTCCAAAGCTTCTCTTGAGCTTGCCAAGAGTGCCCAGCAGGTCAGCGAGACTGTTAACAACGGGCTTAAAGATATAAAAGGTATTTCGGATATAATAAAGGAAGCTGTGGTTCAGACAGATAATACCGCTTCTCTCGTAACGGCTCTAGCCACGCAGTCTGTCAACGTCGGAAAAATAGTCGATTCCATAAACAGCATAACCGAACAGACCAACCTTCTGGCATTGAATGCAGCTATTGAAGCAGCCAGAGCGGGTGAAGCGGGAAAAGGTTTTGCTGTGGTTGCCGATGAGATAAGAAAACTGGCGGAGGAAAGTAAAAAAGCTACCCAGAATATTACCACGATACTTACAGATGTCCAGCAGAAAGCTTCGCAGGCAGATTTGGCAACCAAACAGACCAAAAGTATAGTTGAAAAGGTAAACACCGGAGGAAACAACATAAGTGTTCAGTTTACCGAAATTGCCAAACAGGTGGACAATATCACCTCAATGACCGAAAATGTTTCTGCCAGTGCCCAACAGCAGAGTGCGGCAGCCCAGGAGATTACTTCGGCGATGGAAAATGCCTCAAAGATGACTACGAGCATTTACGAAGAAATAAAAAATGTGGTGATAGCAATTAATCAGCAGAGTGAGGCAGCGCAGCAGGTAAGTGCTAACGGAGAAGAACTTAATGCTCTTGCCGAGGGTCTTGAGTCACAGGTTAAAAAATTCAAGGTATAATATAAAAAAAGAGCGGGGTGTTTTCTAAACCCTGCTCTTTTTAAGTGATATGCCACGGAGGAATCTTTC
>CALMRR010000498.1 GCA_937871925.1 uncultured Petrotoga sp. | reverse complement strand
AAATTTTTCTAAAAATACAATTCATTCAATATCAAGGTGGTTTGTTGGTTCATCAAGTATAAGAACGTTTGGCTTTCCAAGGATCAGCTTTGAAAGAGCGAGCCTTGTAAGCTCTCCTCCCGAAAGATCCCCAATTGTTTTGAATACATTCTCTCCTTCAAAGCCGAACCTTCCGAGATAATTTCTGACTTCAACATCCTTCCAATCAGGAACCAACTTCCATATCTCTGATATAAGATCAAGTTTTTGATTGAAGGAAGATATTACCTGATCTAGATATCCAATTTTAATATTATGTCCCCATTGATATGTGCCAGAGCTTTGCTCCAGTTTGCCAAGAAGTATGTTAAGAAGCGTAGTTTTACCGCAGCCGTTCTTACCTATAACAGAAATCTTCTGACCTTCGCCGACCTCAAAAGATATACTTTCAAGGATGGAATTTTCTTCATATGCAAAACTAAGCTTTTCAACTCTCAGAACAACATATCCTGTTTTTTCGGGTTCGGGTATCTTTATCTTTATTGACTTTAGCTCCTGCATTGACTCTATTTCCTGATACTCTTTTTTGAGTTTTTCAAGAGATCTTTCACGGATTATTGCCTGCCTTACCATCTTCTCGGTTGCCCATTTCCTGTAACGGTCTATCATTCTTTCCAACCGTTCCATCTCTCGTTCAAGATTCTTTTTTCTGGCTTGTATAGAAAGAAGAAGATTTTCGCGTTGATTCATATATGTTTCGTAGTCACCAGAAAAATCCCAAACCTTATAGTTGTTTATTTCCCAAAACTTATTAGAAAGCTCTTTAATAAAGTTTCTGTCATGCGATATGGTAATCATAGTTACTCTCAAAGATCTTAGATAAGAAATAAGCCATTTTATAGAGTAGAGGTCAAGATGATTGGTTGGTTCATCTAAAAGGAGCAAGGGAATTTTTTTTTCAAGCATAAAATTATCCATATTATTGTTCAAGCCTACAAGAGTTCTTCCTAATGCAAGCCTTGTGAGTTCCCCTCCGCTCAAGGTTGAAACCTGTCTTTCCCACTGAGTTTCTTCAAAACCCAATCCAATAAGGATTGAGCGTATAGACTTATTTATAACTATATCGTCTATTTCTTCAACAATACTTGCTCTAAGAAACTGAACCAGGTTTTCGGAAGCATTATCTGCCCTGAACTGCTTCAAAAAACGAATATTTAAACTGTTGTTACGTATAACATTACCTTCTATAGGTTCAACCTCTCCTGAAATTATGTTAAAAAGGGTGGTTTTTCCCGAACCATTCTGCCCGATCAGGGCTATGCGGTCACCTTCATATACAGTCAGATCAACATCAAAAAAAAGATCCTGACTGCTGAAGTTGTGGGAAACATTATCGAGTCTGACCAGCATTTAAATCAACTCCTTATTTATATAGCAATTTATCGTAGATCTCCTGTTTTGTAATATATTCATACTCTCCCGGAAGAAGCTTTCCTAAAGTAATTGCTCCAATAGCTGTTCTTTTCAGATCTAGCAGTGATAGACCGGCAGCGGCCATCATTCTCTTTACCTGATGGTACTTTCCCTCGCTTATCTCTATCTGCATAAGATTATCTGAAAGAACTGTAACAAGAGCAGGTTTAGATGTGAAGTCGTCAAATTTCACACCATTTCTGAGCATTTCGAGAGACTGCTGAGTTAAACTGCCGGAGAACCTGGCTTCATACTTTTTATACACATTCTTCCTGGGAGAAATTATCTTATGAATAATCTCTCCGTCGGTGGAAAGGATCACGAGTCCGTGAACATCTGCATCAAGTCTTCCTGCAACGGAAAGATCTTTCCGTGTTTTTTCTTTTATAAGTGAAAAAACCGAAGGATACCTTACAGAATCACGGTCGCAAATATAATTTCTGGGTTTGTAAAGAACTATATAAACATCCTCCCAGGCAGAAACAACTTTTTCCCCGAATATAACCACATCACATGTTTCAACCTTATAGTCCGCAGACGTTATAACAGTCCCGTTTATTTTAACTTTTTTTCCTGAAATTGCTTTTTTACACTCACTCCTGCTTATCGACAAAGAATCGCATATAAACTTATCAAGTCTCAATCATACGGCTCCTTTTTTCACTATATGCGAGTATATATCTTCCAATGAAAGTTCTTTTTCCGTAACAGATACAAAATCCGGAAAAGCAACTTCAGATCCGTCAGTCTGAACAATTAATTTATCATGTCCTGTCTGCCTGAAATTCGAAACACCCGAACTAACATCTAAAAAACCAGATACTTCAGAAAATTTTTCTTTCGGAAACGCGAGTTCAAAAATTCTGAGAAATTGTTTATAATCTGAAAATATTTCCGATGACTTTTTGTTGACTGCAAGTTTTCCATTTACTATTACTCCTATTTCAGAAGCTATCTGTTCAACCTCCCATATATAGTGGGAAGAAATTACAACCGTAGTGTTAGATTCAAGATTTTCCCTTACAATATACTCGCGTATAAACCGCGAAGTCTCAACATCAATAGCATTTGTAGGTTCATCCAAAAGAAGTATCTGGGGCTTTTTTATGAGAGCACGTGCAATATTGAGCTTTTGCTTATTACCGGATGAAAGATTTTTTGTAAGCTTATCCTTGTACATGCTTAGCCCAAAGTCCTCTATAAGGGAACTGATTCTCCCTTCAACCTGTGAATTCATAGACACAGATATTTCGGCAAACATCTTAAGATTTTCATAAGGTGTGAGATCATCCTCAAGCACGGTATAATCAGATACCAGACTTATTATTGACTTTATCTTCTCCTTGTCTTTCTCAAGAGAGTAACCCATTATTTCAACATGACCCGCACAAGGCGATATTAAAGTTGACAAAACTTTCATTATGGTGGATTTCCCTGCACCATTAGGGCCTAAAAGTCCATATATCCTCCCTTGCTCAACTTTGAAAGATATATTGTCAACTGCAGTAAATTTCTTATATTTTTTTGTGAGACCAGACACATTTATAGCTAGCATAAGCACACCTCATATATTTTCATACTTCTCAGTCTTTCGCATTCTTCTTTCAAGATCTTTTTTTGCAAGATCTTCCCTTTTGTCAAAAACCTTTTTTCCTTTTGCTATAGCTATTTCAACTTTTATAAGACCGCTCTCATTAAAATAAATCTTGGTCGGGATTATAGTAAATCCCTCCTTGCGCACCCTTTCATTAAGCCTAAGGATCTCTTTTTTATGTAGAAGAAGTCTTCTGGGTCTTTCAGGATCATGATTAAATATAGAAGCATTTTCATATGGACTTATGTGCAGGTTATATAAAAAAATCTCATAGTTCTCAACTTTGCAGAAACTGTCCTTGAAACTTACCTTCCCGTTCCGTACAGACTTGACTTCTGATCCGGCAAGTTCTATTCCTGCCTCCATAAAATCTGACATAGAATACTCATGAAATGCTTTCTTGTTATTGGCAACTATTTTCATTGATAGCTCCCTCCTTCGAACTCATTCTGCATCTTCTTGCGCATAAGTGCGCTTGTAATTATTCTGGCCTTTCTCTTACCAATGCCTCCAATCGCAGAAAGCTCATCAA
>CALMRR010000497.1 GCA_937871925.1 uncultured Petrotoga sp. | reverse complement strand
TGAAAAAGCTTTCTGAAGAAATAGAAGCTTTAAAATCTGAAAATTTTGGCTCATATTTACAGGAGCTGACGGAAAAAGAAGCTGAACTTGCTGGACTGAGGTCAGAGATTGTAATGCTTGAGAATCAGAAAAATTCTCTTAATACAGAAATGTTTACTAAACAGAATCAGATAAAAACTGTTTCAGACATAATTTCTCCTGAGCAGCAACGGCTTAAAGCAGCATACGACCTTTTAAAGAAAGCAGATATAACCTCACCGCCACAAGAAAATATGCTATGGCCGGAGAATCTGGATGAAAAAACCCAAAACCTCTACTCTGTAATAGGAGAGATAGAAAAATCCATTGGACTTGTTCTGGAAGATATATCAGCAGTCGGATCATTTGGGGACAATACTTTTAAATCTGTTTTACTAAACTATAAAGAGATATACGAATATATTCTTTCTTCTTTTGCTTCAATTGTACAGCGTAGGGATGAAGAACTTGTCCATCCTGCATTTACAGCAATTGAAAGCTCAAGTATGAAGATATATGTTTCTGTAAGCCAACTGCATAACATAACAAGCTCTTACGTCACTTTGCTGGAAAAAACATCTCAGGCTGACAGTACGTTAGTCACTATCAAAAATAAAGAGGCTCTTCTTCAGCAAAACCTAGAACTTCTCGATATAGAAAATTCAGAAAAAAAACAGTTCAATGAAAAGATCACATACCTTCCAAACATGATAGTACTTTACAATCTTGCACAGCAGGATATTAAGACCATGAACCAAGCATCCTCATATGCAAAGACTATCGAAGATGAAAAGTTCTACCCTGGTTTACCTACAAACCTTAAAAAGTACTTCTTATTCAAATTCTACGATAGGATGACAGAGTCGGTCGACAAGTTCAACACAGCAAAACAAAAACTTTCAACAATGTTTGCCAGCATAGCTCAGCAATCGGATATTCTGATGAACGATCTGCCAAGTTACATGAAGCTGAATTATGGTGCAAATGTTGCCGAAATTACTCCGGTAGAAAAGATGCTTGAAATATATCAAAGTTCTTATGAAAGCGCCAACGCAGATATGGCAAGAGCTTCAAGAATAGTAAGTGATCTGGCAGACGACTCTCCTTACGGCGAGATAAAAAGCAAGATGAGGAGTATAGATAAAAATATTTACAATATACAGAAGGATTGGGAAAAAGCTATAAGAAAACCATTCCTGCGATGGGTACTCAACTCTGTTTTGGTAGCTCTTATAACTTCGTTGCTCACAGTTGCCATGACTTCGGTTGCAGCATATCCTTTCTCAAGAATGCGTTTCAAAGGAAGAAACCAAGGGTTACTGTTTCTTATGATAATACAGATGTTCCCGGCAGTAATGTATATGGTCTCAATGTATGGAATACTTAAGTTCATAGGAGATTACGTTCCTTTTATCGGACTTGATACAATGGGAGGACTCATTTTCATATACCTTGGAGGAATAGCCTATAACATGTGGCTTTTCAAAGGCTATTACGACACGATTCCCG
>CALMRR010000496.1 GCA_937871925.1 uncultured Petrotoga sp. | reverse complement strand
CCTTCGGAAGAAGGCATGAAAGTGGTACTTAAAGAGATCGAAAAATATATTTCTGCATTTTCCTTCAGCCTTGATAAAAAAGAAAAAGATATTTTATCCGCACAGCAAAATCTGAAAACTGAATATGATATGATATGATATAATCTAGTAGTGTGTATCACTGTATTGCTGATTTTTAGAAAGGCACCCTTAAGGTGCCTATTTTATATGAGGAGCAGATATGATCTCAAAAGAGCTGATAAAAAAACTTTTTATTCAGGACCTTATAAAAACCAATAACCTCATGTCAGAAGATGTAAAAAAATATCTTGAATCTTACGATGGCAGATTTTCATCCATATTGAAAGAAAACTGTACAATAGCCTTGGAAAAAGGTCTTCCTCTTTGTCAGGATACAGGAATGGTTGAAGTTTTTGCTTATGTAGGCATAAAAGCACGTATCGATGAACCGCTGCAGAATATTCTCAATGAAGCGGTAAAAGAAACTTATATCAGCAACCCTTACAGATACTCAACGGTTGCTGATCCTCTTTTTGACCGTAAAAATCAAAAAAACAATACTCCTTGTATTGTTCACACTGAGCTTACAGATGGAGATTCGATTACCTTGAAGTACATAGTAAAGGGTGGAGGAAGCGAGAACTTAAGCGCTCTTTTCATGCTAAGACCAAGCGCCGGTCCTCAGGAAATAATCTCCACAGTACTGACCCACATAGAGAATAACGGGGCAAGAGGATGTCCTCCTTTAAATATTGGTATAGGACTGGGTGGGACTTCTGATAAAGCTATGGTTATGGCCAAGCTTTCCCTCACAGAACCATTTGAGAAAAGAAATCCAGATCCGCGTTATGCAGAGTTGGAGATGACCATACTTTCAAAAATAAACGATCTCAAAATCGGTTACCAGGGATTAGGACAAGGTATAAGTGCTTACTCCGTCCACATAAAAGAGTATCCCACACATATTGCGACTCTGCCTTTGGCTATTGCTGCAGACTGTTATCTTTCAAGAAAAGGATCTTTATGTATTGGAGGCGGACAGAATGACTAGAGATGATATCAAACTTCTCCGTACCGGCCAGGAACTTCTTTATACAGGGGAACTTCTTATTATGAGAGATGCCGCCCACAAAAAACTTTATGAGCTGTGGCAGAAAAAAGAAAAATTTCCTTTTGACATAAGCAACCATATTGTATTTTATGCCGGCCCCGCCAAAAAAGTTCCCGAACAGCCCATAGGTGCCATAGGTCCTACTACAAGCGCAAGGATGGACAGCTTTTTAGAGATGCTTTTTGAAAACGGAGTCATTGCCACTCTCGGAAAAGGAAAAAGAAGTGCTGTTAACAGACAGATGTGCGAAAAGTACTCATCAGCCTATCTGGTTACTCCAAGCGGAGCAGCAGCAG
>CALMRR010000495.1 GCA_937871925.1 uncultured Petrotoga sp. | reverse complement strand
ATTTTATATCTAGGATGCATAAGAAGATCGGCAAGCTCTCCGTCGTTTGTAAGGAATATCAGACCGGAAGTACCGTAATCAAGTCTTCCTACATTGAATACATCTTCCTTTACAAACTCTTTTATATCGTCTGCTATGGTTTTTCTTCCATATGTATCGCTTTTTGAAGAAAGAACATCGACAGGTTTATTGTACAGATAATAAACCTTTCTATCTGCCTTTATTATGTCACTGACCTTATATATGTACCCGCCGAATTCAACTTTATCTTCAGCAGAGACTTCATGCCAGGGCTCAATAATCACTTTGCCGTTTACTTTTACTCCTCCACTCTGTATCAGGGAAATTGCTTTACGTCTTGCCAATCCCGCTTTCTGTACTATTGCCTGTAATTTTTCCATCTTTTATCTCCTCAAGTTTTTTAATCGTATCCTGTGAAAGCCATTCAAAAAAATTATCGCTAAGAGCGTAAAGAAAAAGCGATTTAGTGTTGGCCTTCTTTGTCTTTTTTACCAGTCCAAGTTCTTTGAGCCTTAAAAGTTGTGTGTAGCTGTTCCTTCCCCTTGACTTCTCCACCTCAGAAAGTCTTGAGGGACCGTTAAGATAAAGAATAGCCAAAACCTCAAACTGCGATGCTGTCAACTCAAGCTTACGTGGTTTGGGAGTCACAAGCCTTTTTATCTCCGGTTTTATCTGAAAGATGAACCTATCTTCATTCTTAGCCAGTTCAACACCGTGTTCAGCTTCAGAGTACTTCTTCTGTAACAGCAACAAAATTCCCAGAACTTTTTCTTCCGTCATATCCAGAATTTTTGATATATCTTTTACGCTTATACCCTGGGATTTTATAAAAACAACAGCTTCTACAGTGGAAATATCTATCTCATTCATATGCTGACCGTCTCTTTATCACATATACGTATAAACTCACCGTCTCCATACTCAATTGCACCGTCTTTGAGCATGTTTAAAACCGCCAGAAAAAAAACCACAAACTTAAGCTTTTGGTTTTCAGACAGTTCAAAAAGGTCTTTAATACTGAACGATTCGTAATCTTTAAGCATAGCGACTGCCATCTCAACAGTATAAAGCTCTTTCACAATCTGAAGCTTTTCCTGCAGAAGCAGAAAATCTTTAAAAAATCTGTCTATTTGCTGCGTTACATCTCCGGACAGAACGACGTTACTGTTTCTTACAGCAACACTTCTGACATTAGGCGTTCCAAAATCATCCTTTATAAGCTGAGTTGCAGACTTTATAAGATTATAGTCTTCTATAATCTTATAAAGGGTATTACGATGCCTCTTAAGTTCCTGATCACTTTCAGAACGCGGAAGAAGCTCCCTTGACTTTAGATATGAAAGATAAAATGCGAGTCTCATAAACTCGCCTATATCAGAAAGATTTTCCTTGTTGTTTTGAACATAACTTATAAAAATATCGGCAATTTTCGAAACCGGCAGTTTTTTCACCGGCAGCTTCTTCTCACTTATGAGTTCTACCAGTTTTTCAAACGGACCGGAAAATATATCGAGCTCAATTTCTATATCGTAAAATCCCATTCGGTTACCACCTTAGTTTCATGGCGCATCGAACTTCACTCATAGTATTGCATGCAATCTCCCTTGCCCTGGCATTACCTTTTTCAACTACTTCTCTGGCATCATCTTCAGATATCTTTGAAAGGTTTTCCCATATGGGCTGCATTTTGGCTTCAAGATTTTTCAGAAGAACCTTTTTACAGTCAATACAACCTATACCCGCGCTTTTACATCCTCCCATAACCCACTGCTTTTCACTTTCACTGTTAGTAAAAGCTTTATGAAACTCCCATACCGGGCATTTTTCAGGGTCACCGGGATCCGTACGCTTCATCCTTGCCGGATCGGTTATCATAGGCATTATCTTGGACTTTAGCTCCTGAGCATTGCTGTCAATTAGAATAGAGTTATCATAAGACTTACTCATCTTTCTTCCGTCTGTTCCCGGAAGTTTTGCAACTCTGGATATTATAGGCTGAGGTTCTTTAAGTATTTCGACTCCATAGGTCATGTTGAACTTTCTGGCTATTTCCCTGGCAAGCTCAAGATGATAGATCTGGTCTTCGCCAACTGGAACAGCATCAGCTTTATATATTAGAATATCTGTTGCCATAAGTACAGGATAGCCTAAGAATCCAATCGTAGAAAGATCCTTATCTTTAACGTTTTCCTGCATCTCTTTATATGTCGGCACTCTCTCAAGCCTGGAAACCGATATGAGCATACCCAAAAGAAGAGAAAGCTCAGCATGCTCTTTAACGGCAGACTGGATAAACACTATCGATTTTTCAGGATTTATACCACAGGCAAGATAATGCCTTACAAGATCAAGCGTAGCATCGTCAATAATCTGAGGGGTATCTCTGTGGGATGTATATGCATGCCAATTGGCTATAAAAAATTGTGTATCGTTACCAGAATTTTGAAGTTCTACCCATTTTTCTATAGGCATAAGATGTCCAAGATGCAACTTGCCTGTCGGCCTCATTCCGCTTACAATCTTCATGTTACACCTCCAAAAATATGAATTACAAGAATATTTTATCATACAATTGGTATATTTTCATGATTTTATAGTAAAATATAAAAAGAATCAGATTTTACCAGGGAGGTATTTAAATGTTTTGGAAAAAAGATAAAAACAGTGAACCTGTGAACCCTGAGCTTGCCAGGGAAGTTAACAGGAAAAAGAGCAATTCGAACTTTATGATAATAACTATAATATTTTTTGCAGGCCTTTTTGTTGTAAATTACTTTATGTTTCAGGGCATGCAGGTTAAATATGATGTAATATCGCAAAAAATATGCTATATCGTCAACGAAGATATGTCCGTAATACTTTCATCAGATATGAATTTAAGAGCCAATGACCAGAAATCCTACGATAAGCTTATTGAAGGTTTTAAAACTTCTGATTCTGAAAAAAAGAAAAAATACGAAGAGTTTCTTGACGGTCTGGAAAAAGATAGTCAGAAGCAGCTGCAGGTTATCTCATACTCCTCTACTTCAACTACTCAGGACCTTTACCTTACCGTGAAAGAAGATGTCAAAATAACCGGATTTATTGAAAAAACCGATGACTATACTTATATATTAAATTTAAAAAACCAGAAGTTAAAGATAGACGATAAAACATCCCTATACATTTATGCACCGGAAGGGTGGATAATACAGAGTGCCGTTCCTGTTCCGCTGATAATAGAAAACGAGTATGCAATGTGGAAAAATGCTGGTCAGATGGATTTTCCGAATGTAATAATGATCCGCCAGCCTCAGTAAGGTGCTGACCATTAATGTCTCTTTATATTATATGGTTCTTGCTGATCTTAAGTCTTAGCGTTTCTTTCGCAACACTCATTTTTGCGGTAAAGCTTGCCAGAAAACTTAATTCTTTCGAAGATTATTTCAACAAAAGCAGCACAGATTATGATGCAGATACGTCTCTTCTGCTTGCCAGATTTCAGAAAATTACCTCTGCCAAACTCAGAGCGCTTGACAACAAAATAGATGCTGTAGACAGTCTTTTAAAAGACTCTGAAGCCTCCTACTCAAAAGTACTCTCTGCCATGCAGGATTTCGATAAGTTTGTTGATGACAATAAAAAAACTCTGAAAACTCTTGAATCCTTGAATGATGAAGAAACCCTTCAGAAATTAAAAAAATTGGATAAACCTAAAAAAACAACTTCAAAGAAAACAGCCGCTGCATCCAAGAAGACCTCAGCACCAAGAAAAAAGCCAACAGCGTTGCCTACTGAACAAACAGTCTTAGAATCAACAACTCAAGAAAAAGAAAGTATCACCCCACAGGCTGAAATATCCGATATTGCTCCTTCAGATAGTGTTTCGGGACAGAGCAAGAAAGAAAAAATATTCTCCCTTTATTCCAGAGGCATAGCTCCTTCAGATATAGCAAAGGAGCTGGGATTAGGAACCGGAGAAGTTAATTTGTATATTGATCTTTATAAAAAATAATCAGAAATAACTTTTCAGTTACGGAGAACTTTTATAAACCTGTAAATGCCAAATCTGTCGGTGAGCTTTTCGATGTCACCAAATTGGGAGAGAATCTTGCAGGTTTCTTCTATAAAAAATTCTGTCGTCTCAAAAAGCATGTACTTTACTTTCTTGACTTCTTCGTACTTTGAAAGTCCTATAAAAAAGTCCTGACCTTTCTCACCCGCATAAAGCGCATTTGCGGGCTCATACTGAAGATCGGGATTATTATAGCTTGAATGTACATATGGAGGATTAGAAACAATCATATCAACTTTCTCTCCCACAAAAGGCTCCATAAACATACCTTCTCTAAAATCAATTTTTACCATATTTTTGCAGGCGTTGTACTTTGCAACCTCAAGGGCCTGAGAAGAAATATCGGATGCAAAAACATGAAGATCGGGATTAAACTTTTTTAGAATAACAGCTATGACTCCTGAACCAGTACCTATATCGGCAACTGATTTTATTTTACAGCTGTCTATCATTTTCATGGCATACTCGGCAAGATCCTGAGTCTCCTGTCTTGGAATAAGAACGCGTTCGTCAACATAAAATTCTGAAGAGCAAAAACTGACCCTATTGGCTATATATGCAAGCGGATATCCCGATACAAAATGCTTTACTATTTTTTGAGCTATAGATAGGGGAATGTCTATGCTATCGTTAAATATATATCTAGAAGGATCTTCATTGTAGATATAAGAAACAGCTTTTGCAAGAGAAAAACGGGAAACTTTTAAGTCTCCCGGTATTTGTTTGTATATTTCTCTTAAAGTCATTTTATATTCCAAGCACCCTTCTTACTTCTTCTTTTGCCATATCAGGACTCCACGGCGGATCAAAGCTCAGTTCCACCTTGACGTCATTTACTCCGGAAACAGCCTTGACCTTGCTTCTTGCATCTTCGGTTATAAATCCCGCAAGTGGACACATGGGTGTTGTAAGTGTCATTATAACTTTCACATTATCTTCATCGTCAACTTTAACTTCATATACCATTCCCAACGATACTATATCAAAACCAATCTCCATGTCATATACATTAGAAAGAGCCTTAAAAACATCTTCCTGAGTTATTTTTCCCATATTATTCTTCCTCCATCAGAAATTTTTTGAATTAATTACAACAGAAGCATTATTCTTAAAAACTTCAAACTCCTGTGGCAGAATTTTATCAAAATAATCTTTAGCCTTTATATCTCTGAGGTTAATTAAAATAGTATCTTTTGCCTCTTCGTAAGTAAGCTGTTTGGATACGGCCTTCTTTTCTATCCTGATTATAACGGTTTTTTCCTGAATGGCAGAAGGTTCAACAATACTTCCGGGTGCCCTTGCTTTAAGAACCTTTGAAAGTTCACTTTCTTCATCAAGATACACCGTCGTTTCCTGCGCATATGATGTCTTTAAAAGTAAAGCATATATCTCGTCAAAAGTATAAACTCCGTCTATTATCTTCTGATAATACTGCTTAGCTTCATCATTTTTATCAAAATAAAGAAGCTTTATTGATGCATAAGGTCTTGATACATAACTTTTCTTGTTAGTATCGTACTCCTTTTTCATTTCCGAATCGGTAAAGCTGTAAGAAAGAGTTATTTTTTCATGCAGCTTTAAGATTGCATTTTTATAAAGAGCCGAATAAAATTTATCGTTTATATAACTTGCTATGTTAAGATAGCCTTTGGTAAAAAGATACATATCAATATCTTCCTGGGTAAAACTTGAATCCTTGAAAATCTGTTCTATATTCTGCTTGAAATAATCCTTGGTTGTTGTTCTTTGAAGATCAATACCCTTTGACTCAACAAACTGAATAAAAAGAACTTCATTTATCAGCTTATCCCTTACATATTCTGAGTACTCATTCAAAAGTTCAATACCTGTAGCCGTCTTTGTCAGAGTGTCATAAAAATCAGAAAAGTTAAGCTTTAACGACTGTAAGATAACCAAGCTTTGACTTCTTGCTGTAAGCAGATCATTGTCAACCGTTTCGCCATTTGCTTTAAACGCTATGTTCTGTCCAAGATCTCCGTATGTGACCAAAGCAAAAAGACCTACTGACAACAACGTAATAAATACCAGAAAAAAAAGTTTTTTCATCCTTTTTCACCCCTTATTTTATCCCACATTTTGATTTTATCTTCTTCGGAGTACTCGTTGAACTTTTCGCCCGCAAGTTTTTCTAGAGAAACAAATCTTTCGTGAAACTCTTTGGAGGCTTGGTTAACAAGACTTTCAAGATTAATGCTTTCCTTTACACTCATATAGATTATTTTTTCAAGTACTCCTTTATAATTTCCGGAATAAAGATCTTCACTTATAAGTTTTTTTACATCATAACCGAAGTAAGGATCAAAGCCTACAGCTAACGAATTTTCAAAAAGCCTTCTTAACTGGATTATGGGAGGAGCTCCTCTCTTATACTTGCCTATTCTGCACATTTTCTCATTATCTTCTTTTGACTTCAGCATTTCCCACTGCTCATAAGAATAGCCTTTACCATCAGAAAAAACATGCGGATGCCTTCTGACCATCTTGTCGCTGACTGAACAGAGCACATCCCCGATATCGAACTCTCTATCTTCATAGGCTATCTGCGCATGAAAAATACATTGGAGCATGAGGTCACCGAGTTCTTTTTTCAACTCGGAAGTATCTCCGCTGTCTATGCTTTCAACAACTTCATATGCCTCTTCTATCGCATAAGGCCTAAGAGACTGATGAGTTTGCTTTTTATCCCACTCACAACCTTTTTCAGACCTGAGCTGTTCCATTATCTCTAAAAGCCTTATAAATTCCGATGAATATACTTCCTTTCTTTTCTCATCCATACTTGTTTCTCCCTTAGTCATATATTCCGTAATAACCGGCGATCTTTTTGAGAAGACCTCCAACAGCATCATTGTTTTTTTCGTTACTGTATACAAGTTTTATATACTCCTGAGCCTGAAAACTTTCAAGTACTTCGTCTGCAGTTATAGCTACCATTTGGCCTTGCGGCGAATAACCTATAAATGCACATATATGAGCTGCGTCATCAAAAATACCTGAACCTCCAAGCAAAGCTTCTTCACTGATAATGTCACGGTATTCATATGCAAAAAAGTTTACATAACCTGTTTTTGACTCTGAAAGTCCAACCTTGATAGATCTTTTTCCAATAAAATCATAAAGCTCATATGCATTGGATTGTGAAAAAGCCAGAGAAGCCGGCGAAATATCCTGTTTGATCCTGTCTTTAGATACCTTCATTATACAGAGATCCTTAAGCTTTCTGTTTATATAAATACTGTCAGGTGCAACTCTTTGATCTCCTACTTTGAGCCTTACATCCATATATGAAAAGTTTTGCTCATTAAGCTTGGTCATTACCGGAATTATTCCGCATGCTGAAAGGGATGTCAGTATATACATCGACTCCCCGTCTTCATAGAAAATACTTCCCGATGCAGAGAAAACATACTCTTCATTATCAGAAAACCTGAAAAAGGACGATATTGCCACTGAACAGCTCCTGATATCCGAAGCTTCAAAAGTCTCAAATTCTTGAGCAACTTTAAGGGGCGTATTTATGTAACTGACATAACTTCCAAAATGATCGCCGTTTGGTTCGGTCCATGGCGTAAGTCTGCTATACTCGCCAATCTGCATTGCTTTTACATCACCGCTTTCACACGGGATTAAAAGCTCAGCTACCCCATCGATATCCACATCATCAATAACAACATTCGCAGAACAGGTATCAATTATGTCGGCTTTAAACTTTAACTCATCGGTAAGAGTATCGTACCTGTATACTTTTCCGGATGAAGAAACCAAAAAGATCTTATTGCTCCATGCAGTTTCGTTATCATACAGCCCTATCACCAGTGGTGAAGAAAAAAATGCTTCCGAAGGAATCTCTTTCTGCTTGACAAGGTTTCCGTCCGGATCAAATATGCTCATCTTTCCCGATTCATCCGCAGTAATTATGTTGATTATTCCTGACAAGTAAAGATCACTTGCAGCAGGATTTGAAAGAACTCTGCTTTTAAGCTCACTTATAAGCCTTGCATTTCCAAACTTATCACTATAGATAACCTTTCCGCTCAAGGTACAGTAAACTATATCAAAATCACCATCACTATTTATGTCACATATCAAAGGCAACGAAAAAATATCGTCACCCAGTTCAAACTGCCACAATATTTCCCCGCTGGCATCCAAAAGAGTCGATACTCCCTCAAAAGATGTCATGAGAAGCTCATACTTCCCATCATAGTTTATATCTACAGGCTGCGGGGGCACAGTATAATACTCATAACCGGTATAAACTCTCGATACTATGTTACCCAGATAATCCCAAAGATAAACAAAACCATTCATTGAAGCTGAAATAACATATCTGTCGCTTTGCCATTCTGCACTGTCACAAAAGAAAGAGCTGGGAGCCATGAAACAATCTTCGTTTTCTGTCAATTCTACTGATAATCTCTTGATTTTTGAGTTTTTATCCAGAACATTAACGGTGACATACTCACCTTTTTTCATATCCTTTAGTATCTGCATTATGTCCCACCAGCTGAGAACATCACGTCCGTGAACCTTAAGTATTCTGTCCCCGGCTGAAAAAACATCCATGTAGTCATCGGCACACACTATACTTCCGTCCTGTATGGTCACATTAAACGGAAGATCCGTAAAGACAGGAGAAAAAGAAGTAGTCATCTTTAAAGTGCCTCCGATGACTTTAAAAACTTGCACCGGGCCTTGAGCCAGCACTGCCACTATTTCACTCTCACCATCATTATCTATATCTTTACAAAAACATGGAAAAACAGGCGACTCTGTTTGAAACGAGTATCTGGTATGACCGTCCGTCCTGTCAATAATCTTCAAAGAACCGGATTCTTGTACCTCTGAAAATGAAGATCCGAAAACATAGCTGTTTTTATCATAAAACCGTGGAATGCTCCTAATAAAATGATCCTGCTTTCCTGCTTGGCCATCCCAGAGAATAATTGAAAAAACACTGCATGCACAAATAAGAATTCCGACACAAAAAAATACTCTCTTCATACTTACCCCCTATCACATACCTATCCTCAAAAGTCTCTGAGCTGAGAATTCCGACCTATCGGCAATTATTTGTCCGTTTACAATCAAAGTTCTGACAGGATCAAAAGTAATTCTGAATTCATTAAAGATTCCATATTTTTTTACCATCTGCTCATGGAGCTTAGTCGGATAACCTTTATGCTTTTCAAAACCATACTGAGAATATTTTTGGGAAAGCTTAACCATGTATGCATCCCGTTCATACTTGGCAATAATTGAAGCTGCACCAATTATTGATGATTTCTGATCTCCTTTAATTATACACTCATTCCTGAACGGAAACTTAAAATTCTTACCATCAACAATAACGTATCCTTCCCTGCCGGCAGAAAAAAGTTTTTCGTAATTGCTCAGCATACTCATCTGCGTGGCTTTGAATATATTGTATAAATCAATATCCTCGGCACTCACATAAGAGCTTACAAAGATAAGATTGTCCGTTATGAGTCTGTATCTTCTTTCTCTTTCCTTCTCATTCAATGACTTAGAATCTGCACCTATCTCACATACAAATTTTAATTCATCTAGGCTTGAAACAAAAACAGCTGCGGAAAAGACAGGCCCCGCTATAGGTCCGCGTCCGGCTTCATCCATACCGACGACATACTTATATTTTTCAAAGTACTGCATATCAAACCCATTCAATATATCGCCTCCCAGATAATTTTATCATAGCATAAAGCTTTTTCAAAGATGCTTGACAGTTTATCTATTGTATGATAGAATGGATACAAATATTATTAGGAGTGCTAACTATGTATAAAAATAATACATCCTTCAATTCAATAAGCATATCCAACAGATGGTGGTGGCATCTTTTATAAGGTGCTCATTCCGTATTTATATCTGAGAATATAAAAATAACGGGCACCTTTTTAACTAAAAGGTGCCTTTTTTATTGGGTTTCTCCACATAAAAAAGGAGAAACCCAAATTTTATTTTACAGGAGGAGATACTATGACAGAAACAACTATGAAAAAAGAAGGCTATTACGGAAGTTACGGAGGGATGTTTGTACCACCTGTTCTACAGGAAAAACTCGAACTGCTTGCCGGTGAGTTTGAAAAAGCCAAAGCTGATGAAAGCTTTATACATCAGTATCGCTACTATCTTAATGATTACGTGGGCAGACCTTCACCTTTATACTACGCCAGAAACCTCTCTGAAAAAGTCGGAGCAAAGATCTATCTCAAACGGGAAGATCTTAATCATACCGGTGCTCACAAAATAAACAACGCCGTAGGACAGGCCCTTTTAGCAAAAAGAATGAATGCCAGACAGATAATTGCGGAGACAGGAGCCGGCCAGCACGGTGTTGCAACTGCAACGGTTGCAGCCCTGTTCAATATACCGTGCAAAATATTTATGGGAAAAGAGGACATACTAAGGCAAAAACCTAATGTCCAGAGGATGGAAATGCTCGGAGCGGAGGTTATTGAAAGCACAAGGGGAACCATGACTTTAAAAGATGCTGTCGATGATGCTTTTGACTATTACGTCAAAAATCCTGATGTATTTTATCTGCTTGGCTCAGCCGTTGGCCCCCATCGTTACCCGGCTATGGTTAAGTTTTTTCAGTCGGTTATAGGTAATGAAACACGCTACCAGATTTTAGATAAAGAAGGAAAGCTCCCTGAAAATATTTTTGCCTGCATAGGCGGAGGATCAAATGCTATAGGAATGTTTTCAGCATTTTTAGAAGATAAACAAGTTAAGCTTTTCGGAGCCGAAGGCGGAGGTACAGAGCTTACAAACGGAAATACTGCAGCCACACTTACTTTAGGCAAACCCATTGTATACCAGGGAACCTACTCTTACTGTCTTGTCGATGAAAATAATATTCCTGTAGATGCGTACTCTATCTCCGCAGGTCTTGATTATCCAGGAGTAGGACCGGAGCATTCATATCTTAAAGATACTCAGAGAGTACAGTACTTTCCAATAAGTGACAGCGAAGCTGTGGATGCTTTCAAACTGTTGTCACGACTGGAAGGCATAATACCAGCAATAGAATCCTCACACGCTGTCGCTCTTGCACTGAAAATTCTTAAGTCAGAACCCGGACTATCGGTGATCAACCTATCAGGCAGAGGAGACAAAGATCTGGGAAGATTCTGAAAGCACCAAGTACTACCAAAAAAACCGGAAAGACAGTTAAACTTAATTAATCTGTCCTTCCGGTTTTTATTAATGCTTATCCGTTTGTATAGAAACCAGATTCCTGTAATGTTCATTAGTGCTTAAAAGCTCTTCATGCTTTCCTTCGCAGCATATCTTTCCCTCACTGAGCATAAGTATCCTGTCGGCACTTTTTATTGTGGAAAGCCTGTGCGCGATAATTATAATCAACTTGTTTTTTCCTTTCTCCTGTTTTAAAAGCTCCTGAATCTTTTCTTCAGTATGCGAGTCAATATTAGAAGTAATTTCATCCAACAGCAGCACTTGCGGATCATCCACCATAATCCTTGCAAAAGCCAGAAGCTGTTTCTGACCTCCGGAGAGGCTTACTTCGCTTATTAAAGTATCGTATCCCTTTTCAAATTTTTTTACAAAATCATCTACTCCAGTTTTTAAAGTAATCTCATTAAACTTATCCGCTTTTACTTCTCTTCCCAGAAGAATATTATCTTTTATGGTTCCTTCCTTAAAGAACATGGACTCCTGTTCAAGATAACCAGCTCCACTGATTCCATACTCAGTTATATTATAGCTTTTGATGCCGTCATAAATAAAAATGTTTCCTTCCTGAGCCTTATATAAACCCAAAAGCATATTCATTATAGTAGATTTTCCCGAACCACTTTCGCCCACTATAGCTGTTATTTCACCACTTCTTGTACTGAAAGAACAGTTTTTTATTATAGATTTCTGATCAAAAGAAAAGCTTATATCTTCAGCTTCAAGTTTCGATACAACAGACGGAACTACCATATCTGAGCGCTTTTCCTCTTTTTCATCAAGAATACCCATAACTCTCTTTACAGAGCCATAGGAGCTCATCTTAAACATATTGACCTGTATCATAAGCTGTAAAGGCCCGGCTATAGCCTGTATATAAGCCCAAAAGGCAAGAAGCTGCCCTACAGTAAGCATATCTTTTATGACCATATAGCTTCCAATTGAAAAAACGACAAAAGCGATTATTCCGAACATACCGTTTCCAAGCGTCCCTACAAGCTTAAGCACCAAGACAAGCTTCTTTTTACTCTTTATATAGTTTTCCTGATGCGACTCAAAATAACTGTTAAGCCAGCCATAAGGCTTACCGACCTTAATGAACTTAATATTTTCAAGAATATTTATTATAACAGCCCCCATCTTACCAAAAAGAGTTCTCTCGGTTAAACTCTTCTTCTGAGCCTGTTTGTTTATTACAGCCACAAGCATATAAAAAACGAAGAACAGGATAACTGGTATAAGCGCAAGCTTCCAGTTCATAAAAAATATTATGAAAAGAATACCGGCAATCTGCATTAAAGAAAGCAAAGTAATCGGAAGTATCTGCGAAACCATCATGGTCACATTATCTATATCCGATATAAGATGAGTGGCCAGTTCTCCGGAACTGTTCCTGATAAAAAAGCTGTAAGGAACATCAAGAAATTTTTTTATTACACGTCTGTTAAGTTCTTTCTTTACTTTAAGTCCTGTAAACTCAAAAAGAATTTCCCCGAGATAACCAGTAGAAAGAGCCACAACCATGACTACAACAAGAATCATAATATAATGCATAAGAGAGGACATATCGCCTGAAGGAAGAGACTTGTCCACTATCTGCTGAAACAGAAGAGGCAGAACAATATTTCCGGCTGCCTGTAAAGATATAAGAAAAAAAGTAAGTATCTGACTGTACTTGTACTGGCCTATAAGTCCTCTGACAAACTGGTTAAGTACCCTTTTTTCTTTCTTGTTTTCATCAGTCATATTTTTCCTCCCTTTATAAAATACCATACCTTATCTAATCCTTTTTGATAAAAAAGACTTTAAGCGAACCTGTTATGAAATACAGAATATTGTTACTGCTATTTCCATGTTTTATCCTTAGAAAATTTCATTTCACACCACCAGCTAGATTCATCTTACTGCATTGAATATAATAGTTTCACATTCTTCCATAAGCAATTTGATAATAAGTTTGCTCCAGTATTCGATAATATATGTATACATATGATAGTCTCTTCTTGACTTTAATTCTGACGAATATCATGCGGATGACACAATTTTAAAAGTCTCAGCCCTTAAGCATTACATTAGGTTTTTGATTTACTGCAAAACCAGATTTGTCATCAGATTTTATTTATCGTTTTGCAGCGACTCTCCTAAAATTGCTTATCCACTTTATGAAGCTAAAAAATTTTTAATACCACCCACTATTGTTTCCGACCGTTACATTAACTACAATTTGCCAATAAAACCTCTCTTTACAGGTATCCAACCATCTATGTTTAGGGAGCTTTAAAGACGATACCTATAATAATCCTATTGCGTTTTTCAACAAACAGTTCAAAGTTTGGTAAAAAAATAAATATGTCATTCCTTCTTTTTCTTGTGCCACTAACATGATTCCTTTGTTCATTTTTTCCTTTAGTTTTGCTTGTCCTATTCTGCTTGAACTTTATATTTCTGCTCATGTCACTGGGCTTGATCAGCCTAAAAAATAAAAACATACTTTTCCTCTAATCATCTGATCCTATTTTATCCTTATAACTGTTTTTCTTTCGTACTTATTTTACAACGCTTTAATACAGTAGCTAATCCCAAGAAAAAAATTCATCTTCTTTATCATAAAGCCTTGAACATATTGGAGTAGCTCTATTTTTTTCTTTATAAAAGCATTCAGCTAGTACTCTACATCCACTACTGCATATCTCAAGTTTATCGCATTTTACACATTCAAGAATGTCTGTATTATATCTGAATTTGTTTGCTGAATTAGTAAACCATAATTCTTTTATATTGGAAGCAAATATGTTACCAATCATATATTCTTTATGGTCTTCGAGCCCAGCAATCATATCGCATGGATAAACTTCACCTTGAGAATTTATGAATAAAGAATGTTTCATGCCTCCACAATGATTATATGTTTCTGTATACTTATATAAACCAAATTCAATATTAAGACCTATTTCTCTATATTTCTGTACTATATCAAGTGCTCTATTGGTATCGTACATGGACAAAACTTCTTTCATGCTTCCTCTGCCTGTAGGAATCATTGCAACTATTCGTACTATACTTGGTTCAAAAAAAGAAAGATTTTTTAATAACTCTTCAAGATCTTCGAGATTATACTTCGAAAGAGTTATTCTTGCTCTGATTTCTATATGATATTTTTTAAGTAGTTTTAAGGATTCTAGCACTTTTGAATATGCTCTTTTGTCAATCCCTACCATATTGCTCCATTTTTCAGGATCCCATGAATCAATACTTATTTGAATATTTTTTAATCCAGAATTTTTAAGTTCCAAAATTTTTTTTCGGATAGACTTACAGCTTTTGTAGATAAATCATAAAAAATATTGTTTTGTTCTAAATATTTTATAAGTTCTGGGAGATCAGGATGCTCTATTGGATCTCCACCAGTTACAGCAACATAACTTACTTTTTGCATTTCTTTAGCTTGTTCTAAGACTTCAATAACTTTTTTTATAGGCAAAAAATTATTATTATTTTTATTATACAATCCATAACAATAATTACAATTTAAAGAACAATAATTTGTAATTTCAAAGCAAATATTACTAATTCCTTGAGGAATAATTGGTCCAGCATTTTCTTCATGAATAAAAATATATTCGTGATAATTTTCTTCTGTTGAAGAATAAATTTTTTGTGGTAAAAGCATAAGAATGTTAACGTCTTTATACTTTTCTATCAAAAACATTAAATCATTATAAAGTATTTCTTTTTCTACTTCATAAACTTCAAAAAAAAATATTTATAATATTTTCAATATTTCTTGTTCCATCACATAATTTAAGAAATAAAGCTTCGCTTTGATTTATATAAATTGCCTTTCCACTATTTTCATATTTTACTACAGCACCTTTATTAGTCTTTGTCATATAAACAGTTGGTCTTAAAAAAGGAATAATATCATTTTTCACTACTCTCCCCCCTATATATATACCCCATTCTCTCATCTGAGAGAATGGGATTTTTCTAGTTTACCATGCAACTCCACATATAACTATTGCAGCTTTACAAACCCCTTGTATTTCCGCTTCTCTTCCTTTTTTGATTCTATAGTATCCTTTTAACATATGTTTCCTCCTTTCGTAGGAATTTTAGTTTACTTCATCTATCCTACCAAATAAGTATATCATTAATTTTCAATTTTAAAAAATATTACTATTTATAAAAATTTCATTCTTGGCAAAATACCTTAAAATTAAAGTCAATATAAAGTGTTTTCTTTTATTTTCTATTGTATTAACAAAAAAACATTTTAAAACATTAACTCATATTATTTAGTAAAATAATTTTCTTATATTCTTAAATACAACAATCTTCAAAATTCAATATCTTTTGAATAATTTTTTCAATTTTTTTACCTTCATATATATATATGGCTAGGATCCTTCATTTACAGAAGGAATAACCATGCAACCGCAAGAATACGGCCAGATGTATATCCACTGGTTTAAGAAAACATACGGTAAAGAAGTCGTTGATTATGGGATAATCACCTGATTAACTCTAAAAAATGATCCGTTTCACATGTAATAAGCATGAAGATATCTTTCTTTCTGATGTAACCATAAAATTCTTTGAAACAAGCATTAGCGGATATTGGGTCTATGTCAGTGATGAAACCTGCGTATCAAATGAAAAAGATCTGAAAATAAAGTTCGGATTTGCAGTAGGCTGGAGTGAAATGCTTACTCTTGCCTAACTGCACATTGAAAACCATTATTTCAACAAAATATAAATAATTATTTTTATTATATCATAAAAATATCTTATTTTTATTTAATTCAATAAACAAACTATAAAATGCTCATTTTAAATTTAAATAAAAAAAACTGCGATTCTTTAAAAATCGCAGTTTTTATATTATCTATTCTTTTTCGTATGGAACACCGCTTGCAGCAGGAGATCTTGTTTTACCGATAAACCCACCGACCACAATGATTGTAATAACAAAAGGCAGGAGATTAAGCAATGCCTTTACCTCTGAAGGAAGACTCAGCATAGACTGAAGCTGAACATTCATTGCTTCTGCAGCACCAAAAAGAAGGGTTGCAAACATAGCGCCTACAGGATTCCAGTTTCCCAGTATCATGGCGGCGATTGCTATAAATCCTTTACCAGATGGCATTTTGTCATCAAACTGTCCCATTTCTCCTATTGAAAGGTATGCTCCGCCCAAAGCTCCGAGAAAACCGCTCATAAGAACTCCAAAGTACCTGATCTTTTTGACGTTTACTCCAAGGGTATCAGCAGCCTTGGGATTTTCTCCGACGGCACGCATTCTGAGCCCCAGAGGAGTTTTATAAATTACGAACCATGATACAAATATGGCTATTACCGCAAAGTAAAAGAATACAGAAAGTTCTCCGAAAATGTCTCCTATAAAAGGCACTTCCTTGAGTCCAGGAATTCTTATAAGAGGAAGCTTCGGAAAAAAGTTTGTAGAGCCTTCATGTCCGAAGATAGGAGGCATAAGAACGCCGACAAGTCCTTCGGCAATAAGCACGATCGCTGTTGCTGAAACAACCTGGTTGGCCGACCACTCTATGGATACATACGCATGAAGGGCTGCCATGGAAACTCCGGATATAAGGGCGAATATCAATCCAATCCACGGATTACCTGTAATAAGAGTAAATACTATTGCCACAAAAGCTCCCATCTTCATTATTCCTTCAAGCGCAATATTAGTTACTCCTGTTATTTCACTGTACACTCCACCCAAAGCCGCAAAGATAAGAGGAAGCGCAGAAGTTATAGTTAACTTATAAAAAAGTGGGGACATGAATACAGCCAAAATACCTTCAAACCAATTCATGCGTTTTCACCGCCTTTCACCCTGAAAAGCTTTATAATTAAAGTTTTTATTATTCTTTCCGCTGCCACAAGAAAGATGATTATTCCCTGTATCAGGCCTACAAGATCATCAGGTATTCCTGCAAACTGCATATTGGTCGACCCCGTACGTAATGAAGAAATAAGAAAAGCCGAAAAAATACTTCCTATAGGACTGTTTTGACCTATAAGTGCGATAGTGATACCGTCAAATCCCCTTCCACTTGTAAAAGATCCAAAAATTCTTAAATGTACGCACATGACTTCCATAGCCCCTGCAAGTCCGGCAAGGCCACCGGATATAGCCATTGTAAGAATTATATTTTTGCTTATCGATATTCCGCCGTATTCGGCAGCATAAGGGTTGAACCCTACGGCCTTAAGCTCATATCCAGCCGTTGTTTTTTCAAGAATGATGTATATAATAATAGCAGCTGCAACTGCAATTATTATACCTGAAGGCAAAGTGCTTGCCTGGACCGTGAGTAGTGGTGGAAGCTGCACACTTTTAGCTATTTCTGGCGATTTGGGAACACCATCACCGACAGCAAGCGGACCCACAACAAGATAATTTCCAATGTGATATGCTATCCAGTTCAGCATTATGGTTGTAATAACCTCATGTGCCCCTGTTTTAGCTTTTAAAATTCCGGCTATGCTTGCCCATACTGCTCCGGCCATTATACTGCAAAGTATCGTTACCGGAACGGCAATTATCATAGGTGTCTGACCCATGTTTATTCCAACTATTGCTGCCGCCATACCTCCAACGGCCATCTGACCCTCTGCCCCAATATTGAAAACTCCAGCTCTGAAACCAAAAGCTACTGCAAGACCGGTAAGAAGTAAGCTTGTCATCTTGGTTATATTGGAGGCCCAGGACATCTTTGAACCAAAAGCCCCTATAAACATTTCTTTATATGCTATAACAGGATTTTTTCCTATGGCTAAGATGACAACTGCCCCTATTAAAAGAGCTATTATTACTGAAAGTACAGGAACTAAAATTTTTATGGCTCGATTTTTGGATTGAACAGTCATTTCTTATCGCCTCCCGGGTTTTGCGGCTGAGTTATCTGTTCTAAAGTCTTTCCGGCCATCATGAGTCCTATCTCTTCTATTGAAAGCTCTGACGGCTTAAACTCACCCATTGCTCTGCCCTCATACATTACAATTATTCTGTCTGAAAGGGTCAGTACCTCTTCAAGTTCCATAGAAACAAGAAGAATTGCTACATCTTTTTGTCTGAGATTAATTATTTCTTTGTGAACATACTCTATAGCTCCAACATCCAAACCTCTGGTCGGCTGGTCTATAACTATAAAATCCGGATTGGCTCCTATCTCTCTGGCAAGAACAAGCTTCTGCTGGTTGCCGCCGGAAAGATTGCCAGACAGATTGTTAGAATCTGTGGGTCTTACATCAAATCTTTCTATCATGCTGTTGGCATTTTCTATAATATCCTTTTTTCTCAGAAATCCCCTGCGTGAAAAAGGCAGTTCAAGATGACGTCCTAAAATAAGGTTAAAGTAATTTGGATAATCCTTTATCATTGCATACTTGTGCCTATCTTCCGGAATATGTGTTATCTTTGCTTGACGCAACTGAGCTACATCTTTCCTTGAAAAATCATGTCCTTTATAGTTATACTGGCCTTTTTCTATTCTTCGTAACCCGGTAAGTGCTTCTACAAGCTCTGTCTGACCGTTCCCGGCAACACCGGCAATACCCAGCACCTCACCTTTTTTTATTTCAAAACTTAATCCTTCAACAGCATCAAGTTTACGATTATCTTTCACCCAAAGATCGGATACTTTAACCACGGTTTCTCCGGGAGTTTTTACAGGCTTTTCTATGTTTAGAACAACTTCCCTTCCAACCATCATATTAGCAAGCTGTCTTTCATCTGTCATATCTTTTGCAACCCTGCCCGTTACTTTTCCCTGCCGCATAACAGTTATATTATCTGAAATAGTCATTACCTCATTAAGCTTATGACTTATGAATAATATGGTTTTCCCATCATTCTTAAGTTTTTTCATGATCACAAACAGTTCCTGAGTTTCCTGAGGAGTAAGAACAGCTGTAGGTTCATCAAGAATAAGTATTTCAGCTCCCCTGTAAAGAGTTTTTATTATTTCAACTCTCTGCTGGGTTCCTACGGGAAGATCCTCTATAACCGCATCTACATCAACTATGAGCCCATATTTTTCAGAGAGCTCCTTGACTTGTTTTCTGGCCGTCTTTATATCAAATCTTATATCTTTAAGCGGCTCACATCCAAGAACTATATTCTCAGCAACTGTAAGATTATTCACAAGCATAAAATGTTGGTGAACCATACCTATTCCAGCCTTTATAGCATCTCCGGGTCCAGAAAAATCTTTTTTTTGTCCATTAATATAGATATCTCCCGAAGTCTGCCTGTAAAGACCATACAGCTGATTCATCAGAGTAGATTTTCCAGCTCCGTTCTCGCCTATAATAGCGTGGATCTCTCCCTTTTTTGCACTGAGATTCACCCTGTCATTAGCCAGTACTTTTGGAAATTGCTTAACTATATCTTTCATCACCACTGCGTAATTTTCATAATTTATTTCAGCAGTAGAAGACATTACAGCACCTCCTGCTATTTCAGTTTTATTTACTTTGCCGGTACAAACAAAATTTATATCGGCAAAGTAAATAAAAGGGATGGGGATACCCCACCCCATTCAAACAATTTTTATTTTACCTTAAAATTTTTCAGACCGACTTCATCTTCAGGAATAATAAGCTTTCCAGATTTAATATCTTCTATTAACTTTTCGATCTCTTTAAGTGCAGTAGGATCAATCATATCTTTGGTATACGTAAGAGCAGAAAGTCTGACTCCGTTTTCCTTAAGACCCACAACATTATTACCTGAAGCAAACTTTCTTCCCATTGCTGATTTTATGCCTTCAAAAGCAGCAACATCAATACCTTTCATTGCTGATGCGAGTATTATTCCAGGGGCTAAGTAGTCTTGGTCAACGTCTACTCCTATTGCAAAATAACCTTTTCCAATCTTTTTATAAGCATTTTTTATAGCATCAAGGGATGCTCCGTCTTTAAGTCCGTAAAGAGCAAGTGCCTTTTCTTTGGCAGCTTCAAAAGCACCGTTTCCTGTTGCACCGGCTGCTGCAAACACAATATCTGCTCCCTGTTCCATCTGTGCGAGTGAAAGACTTTTACCCTTTGGCGCATCACCGAAATGGTTTGCATAAGCTATGAGAACTTCTGTATTTTTACCCTTAAGCTGGTTATAAGCTTCCACACCAGCCCTGTAACCTATTTCAAATCTGGCAACTGCAGGAACTTTTATTCCTCCGAGAAAACCCACTTTTCCTGTTTTATTTACTGAACCTGCAATATAACCAACCAAAAATGCTGATTCCTGTTCCTTAAAGTTGTAAAGAGCAACGTTAGAAGGAATAGGATCAATAACTATATCGATACCGATAAATTTCTTATCCGGAAACTGAGGTGCAATTTTTGCAAGAGCATCTGCCATAAGGAAACCAACAGCAAGAACAACATCGGATCTCTTTGCTGCATCGGTAAGGTTTGGAATATAATCCGTCTGTTCCTTTGATACAATTACTTCAGCTTCAATCTTAAGTTCGTTCTTAGCTCTGAGAACACCTGACCATGTTCCGTCGTTAAATGATTTATCTCCCAATCCACCCGTATCAGTCACCATGATTGCCTTAAACGAAAAAGCGCTTGATACTAACATAGTAACAATCATGACAAACAACAAAAGTTTCTTCATACTTTTTTCCCTCCTCTTGATTTTGAATTTAAAAATAGCAGGATGGACATTCCCACCATAATTAAGTTAAAAACAAAATTTAAAGAATACTCGGTACTTGTTAGCATCGGATACCTTACCTCGCTTAAAATGATCATTTTTGAAGGAGAGACAAAGGAAAGAACCACAGATGCAGCAATTGCTGCGATCGATAGTTTTTTCAGTATTCCTTTCTCCGATAACATAAACAAAAACAGCGAGAGGAAGAATAAAACCAAAACCTTCGTTCCATACTGAGTATTGTGGGCAAAAACTGCTATGTTCTCAGAGCTTTTCATCAATTCAAAATCTCTTTCAAAGTTCGCAAACTTATCCCCTACATTATAATCAGATATTATTTTTTGGATATGCGGTTTTATAAATTCTTTATACTGAGGACTGCCGTAACTTACAATACGCGAAATCTGTCTTTTGGCTGAATCATAGTCACCTTTCTGAATTGCCTTGAATAAAAGAGAGTTCTTGCTAAGAACAGTGTCGTTAAGAAGGTACGTACTGTACTTTGAGTCGCAAAAATCAATGTTTCTGACCATCCCAAGATCTCGAACATAAACATATGGTGTAAAAAATAAAAGGACAAGACAAACAAAAATAATAATATTAACCATCCTTGAAAAAACAGAAACTCCTTTTCCGAATGACCTGAAAAGCATAAAAACAAAGTAAATTACCACTGCCACAATGATAAAACTTCCATATATAAAAGAGCTTATAACATCTTCGGAAAAGTTAAACGTAAAAAGAACAACCAAAAATTCCGATGTAAAAATAACTGCTAAAAGATATTTAAATATTTTTTTGAAAAATATAAGAAAAATGATTATTGCAGCCACATAAACTATATACCTAAGAAGAAAGTAATCTCTGCCTCTTACAGCACTTTCTATTAGAATTGTTATTACGGAGTCTATATCACTTTTTGCTTTTTCAACCGCATGAGAGGAAATAGCATCCGATGCCCTGTCGATCTCAAACTCAAGATCAGAACCGGTCAGTCCTGATTCGGATATCTTTCTTATGCTTTCTTCTATCCTTTGCTTTTCTTCTTTAATAATCTTTGCGTAGTCAAAAATAGGCTCTCCTGTAAAAGTAAAGTATTCTGGGGATTCTAACTTGCCTGAGAAGCTAAATTTTTTTATGTCTGTATAAGGAGAAGACTCTATAAGTCCCAGTGAATAGGCAATAACGTTGCCAAAATAAGTAAATCTTTCATCATCGACTGATCTTAGATACTCCGAAGTTGCATCGTTAAAGACTCTTTGTGATCTTATTATTTCACTCGTTATCGTCTGACCGGAAAGATCTGTCTGCACATAACAAAGTAATCCTGCAAAAGCTAGTTTTTGCTCAATGCTTTCAAAAACCTGACTCGATGATGTATCTGAAAGATATCTCTGTACACCCTGCGGAACATCTGTATAGTCAGCGGTTCCTACCATAATGTTTCTGTAAAAACGGTAAAGCCCGATATCTTTTATTTCGTCAAAAAAGTTTTTAAGCTCGCTTTCCTGGCTGCTGTCAGCAAGAAACATTTCATACTTCTGAATATAACTAATATACTCCGACTTCACTCTTGCATCGTCCATTGCGAAACAAACCGTAAAGACAAGTAAGATAAATAAAATCATGAAAATTATACTTTTTTTCATTTTCCTTCCTCCTGTCGGTTAATTTCAAGCATCTTTTCGATGGCATTAATTATTATATTCATGCCCGTAATATTGCTGACGCCATCCGGAAGTATTATATCGCATGTATATTTCTGGGGTTCAATAAAAGCCCTGAAAGAAGGGGCTACAAAAGTTCTGTACTGGGTAAGAATACTTTCTATGGATCTTCCCCTTTCGATGGTATCTCTTTCTATTCTTCTTATGAGTCTTTCATCAGCAGGAGCATCTATATAAACAGAAAAATCAAAAAGCTCTCTCAATCTAGGCTCATGAAGAACCAAAATACCCTCTATAATAACCAGATCATTAGGAAAAAAGCTCGTGCTTATACCGACTTCCCTTCTGCAAGTCACCATATTATACACGGGTATATTAATCGGACTTCCATCTTTTAACTTTTTTGTGTTTTTTATAAAATAATCAAAGTCAAAAGCTTTAGGATCATCAAAATTAAATTCCTTTAAGGTCATTCCCGGGGGAAGGTCTCTATAGTAATCATCCATACTAAGTACATTTGCCCTATCGGCAAAATGCTCGGCAATTTTTTTGGCAACACTTGTTTTTCCTGCACCGCTTCCCCCGACTATGGCAACTAGAACCAATAGCTTCACCCCTTTATATAAATACACAATTTTTAATAATGCACAATAATTATACCATATTTTTCTGTTTTTAGTATAATTTAGTTAATCACAAAAATTGATACTTCCGAGGTTCATCAATAAAATCAAGAATATATGATAAAATATTGCTTAGGTATATTTTATCAGGAGGGGATCAAAATTCAAAAAAGAATTATAATGATTTCTATGCTTGTCTTTTTATTTTACACAGTACTGACAGGACAGGATTACTTTGAGATAGTAG
>CALMRR010000494.1 GCA_937871925.1 uncultured Petrotoga sp. | reverse complement strand
AAAAGAAGGATGAGTTCACCGTACTGATGCTTTTGAGCAAACTTGCGGTGAATCCTAAGGCAGTTGAGTATATTAAGTGTGAAGAGAAGGAGCTTTCTGTTTCGGATACCCTTACAGCAAAAGCTTACATTATTATAGAACCCTTGAAAAATACGGTTTATCTGAATGGATCTTTCAAATCCACCGGTAAAATCAGTTTTGACTTTGACGAATCCCTTACCTTGGCAAGAATATTTTCTGTGGCAGGGTTCAAGGAAGATTTTTCAGGAAGGCTTATGGTCATAAATTCAGGTGGAGAATCTTTTGAGTACAGGATAGATGCGAAGGATATGTCTAAGTATATTGATATAACGGTTGAACCGCAGTCGGTTCTTGTTGCTTTTCCCGGAGAACGTATTATATACTCTGTCGGGGAGGTTGCCGATGTTATAGCCTATAAAGACGGCGATACCCTTTACGATATAGCCATGAGATATAAGCTTGATGAAAGCTATGAAATACGGTACTCTTTTGAAGCTACTCAAAGTACGGTTAATGCAGGTAATGCTGACCTTCTTAAGAGTATTGAGTTAAGCGGTAAGGCATTCATGGAGGTAATAAAAAAAGTATCTGATTATGTTATCGTATATAAAGATGGTAACTCAAAGACATTTGAAGCCAAAAAACCTGTAAAGCTTATAGAAGCTTTTGATTCCATGCAGGGCTTTTCTCCTTCAGACAGGGGAGTTATCAAGGTATTTACAGGAGATACAATTTCTGCAACATACACGAACTACGATATAATAAACCATCCTCTCACGGTTGTTCCAAATGGTTCTTATGTGGTTATCCAGCCGGATGTAAAGTACAGCTATATAAATGTTTTTGGAAGTGTTGGATTTAACAGTATAAGAACGGATATTCCGATTTCATTGGTTGAAATACTTGCGCGTTCAGGCAACAACTGGTCAAACCAGTACGAAGTGGTTATCTATCGTCCGGACGATACCAGAGAGAGAATAAAAATACAAGACATAGATATTTTAAGCAGAACTTTTGTGGAGCCCGGGTCAATAGTATATCTGCCAACATACGATAAACAGATAATATATATGCTCGGACAGGTAGGTGCTCCGGGTGTTGTAC
>CALMRR010000493.1 GCA_937871925.1 uncultured Petrotoga sp. | reverse complement strand
TGATTCTTTTATAGTGGTATAATAAAAGCAGCGAAAATAATTTAAAGAGGTGAACATATTGAAGATCAGCGAACCGCTTGTTTCTAAACCGCTTGTATATGAAAAAGTCTGGGGGGATGAAAATCTTAACCGTATTTTTTCGTCCCAAAGCAAACAAAAGATAGGTGAGGCTTGGCTTTTTTCTTTTTATCCGGGAATGTGCAATGAGTTGTACGGACTGTCTACCTTTAGAGTATACGGAAAGTCTGATGAGGTACTCAGGGATGAAATATCAAACTTTCCTCTTTTGCTCAAGCTTATTTCTTGTTCTGAATGGCTTTCTGTACAGGTACATCCCAACGATACCATTGCTATGGAGCTTGAAAATTATGAAAGGGGAAAGACCGAGTGCTGGTACTTTCTGAAAGATGGCGGCCAGGCGATGATCGGAAAAGATAACTCTGCAGTTGCGAAAGCTGTCAGAAATGAAAACTGGGAAGATGTTCTAGAGAAAAAAACTTTCAATTTTCAGGATATACTGTTCCTTCCCGCAGGTACGGTTCATACTATGGGACCGGGCAGCATGCTTTTGGAAATACAGCAAAGCTCAGATATTACCTATAGGCTTTATGATTGGGGCAGGGACAGGCCGGTACACAAAGAAAAAGGCTTGAAAGTGCTTAACAGTATCAGATCCGGTTATGTGATAAGCCGTAACTCTCAGGCTTTTGAAAGTCCTTTTTTCAGATTCCGTAAAATAAAGGATCAGATCTGTGAAGGATTTGGAGTTTATGTCGATCTAAAAAGCTATAAAACAATAGTTCTTCCCAGTGATGTAAGTTACTATTTTGAAGGAGAGTATATCGAGTACAAAAGATAAACCGGCCTAAGGCCGGTTTCATTATGATTTTTTTTGAGTTGGAAAAATTTTTCCCAAAAGAATTATTACCAAATATATGAGAAGCATAAACACAAGAATTCCAAGCATTCCCTCCCACATTATATTCAGTGAAGCCAGAATGACCTGGATAGATGATGGTGACAGCATAAAAATTCCTCCTTATTTTACCAGTGCCAGAATAAGTCCACCGGCTATTACAGAACCGATCTGTCCGGCTACGTTAGCTGAAACAGCGTGCATGAGAAGAAAGTTGTTAGGATCTTCTTTTAGTCCCATTTTGTTTATAACCCTTGCTGACATGGGAAATGCCGAAATACCGCATGCTCCTACCATAGGATTGATCTTGTTCTTTAGAAACAAGTTCAAGAATTTAGCAAAAAGAACGCCTCCGGCCGTATCAAATACAAATGCTACAAGACCCATTAAGATTATTATGAGTGTTGTAGGATGGAGAAACTCTTTGGCACGCATTGTAGAACCTATGGTTATTCCAAGAAGTATTGTAACAATATTTGCAAGTTCATTCTGTGCGGATTTTGAAAGTCTTTCAACTACTCCGCACTCTCTTATAAGATTTCCGAACATTAGAAATCCTATGAGAGCCACCGAGTTTGGTACAAGTATACCGGATACAAGAGTTATTACAATCGGAAAGATTATTTTAACTGTTTTAGAAACTTCCTTGGGTCTATAAGGCATCTTAATACGCCTTTCTTTTTTTGTTGTCAATGCCTTGATTACGGGCGGCTGAATTATCGGAACCAACGACATATAAGAGTAAGCTGCTACCGAAATCGGTCCCAAAAGATTTTTAGCAAACTTGGATGCCACATAGATGGAAGTAGGCCCATCTGCTGCGCCGATGATACCGATAGAAGCAGCTTCTTTAAGTGAAAATCCGAAAAATCCGGCTATAAGCATGGTGAAGAATATTCCGAATTGTGCTGCGGCTCCGAAAAGCAACATCACAGGATTTTGCAGCAGCGGAGTAAAGTCTATCATAGCTCCTACTCCTATGAAAATAAGCAGCGGGAAAAGTTCTGTTGCTATTCCTGCGTTAAAAAGAGTGTCCAAAACCTCCTGTGCGGAAGAAAACGGTATATTTACCATTATTGCCCCAAAACCGATCGGAAGCAGTAAAGCTGGTTCATAATCCTTCTTCACGGCAAGGTATATCAAAACTGCCCCTATAACCATCATACCAATCTGTTTGACGGTTATGGAAGTAAGTCCCAAAAGTAATTCTTGCATGCCATCCCTCCAATATATTTACTCGAGCAGAAGCTTTGAGCTTATTAATAATCAGAAAAACTTTTTTAAATCCGAAAGATCTTTAATCTCTATATATTTCAAATGGGAGTCTGTCTGTTTGTTTCCCGTATTAAGCCAGATACCGGTAATTCCGCTTTCGTTTGCCCCTTTTATATCAACGTCAAACTCATCACCGACAAAAACTATCTCTGACCTGTTCAATCCGGTAAGACTTATGGCATAGTCAAAGATCTGTCTGCTCGGTTTAAGAGCTCCGGCTTTTTCGGATGTGACGATATGCCTAAAATAATCAGTAAGCATACAGCTGTTAAGTTTTTTCCTCTGAACTGCATCGAATCCATTGGTTATTATACCTAAAGGATATTTCCTATAAAGATACTCGAGTGTACCGACAGCATTTTTAACTGTATTACGCTGTTTTGAAAGAATATCAAGATAAATAGTATTTAGGTTTGAAGAAAAACCTTCATCTTCATGAATCTCAAGTTTTTCAAGCGTATCGCTGAATCTGTGGACCTCCAGGAACTCTTTGGAAACTTTATTTTCCCGATACTTATCCCACAAGTCGGAATTTATCCTTTTGTAAAACTCAAAAAACTTTTTAAACCCGTATTCTTTAAGGTCAAGAGGAAGTATATGTTCTTTAAAAACAAGTTCCAGCGAAAATTTCGAACTCAGATTAAAATCAAATAAGGTGTCGTCCAAATCAAAAAAAATATATTTTTTGTTAGAGAGCATCGTTAAGTACCTCCGTCTAAAATCTACTTATATTATACACTAATTTTTTTTATTGACAATGGAATGGGAAAAGTTAGTTATTAATTTTACAAGGTTTTATTTTTTTTTATAAAATAATACGGTACAATTATAATAGTGTATTTTATAAATTCTTTGAATGCGGAGGTGTACTATGCGAAGTGTAATAATAAACGGCGAGGTCTCATACAGTGCTATTGCTCAGATAATCAATTCAAATGTTTTTGAGCAGATACTGAGTGAACTTATTTCTGATTCTCAGGAAAGAAAGAACTCTCTTCATTCTTTCTTTGAACTTTTTCTAAAAAATACCGATGAAGTGGATCCGGTAAAAAAATACGATATAAGCGCTATAATACAGCTTTTATTGGCATTGACCATAAATCCTATTGAAAAAATAGATGGCTCTCCTTACTATAACTTTCCCAAGATGGGAAACAGGAAAGACCAATTGGTAAAGTTCATAGAAGGTCTTTTTAATCTTTGGAGGAACAAACACAGATTTATGTACAAAACAGACAAGTATACTTCTGAAAGCTTTGACAGAATTTTCAAGCAGATGCTTCTGGTCAACACCAACTCCGATCTTAAAAATATAGTGCAGAGCATGTACAGACAGATACTTATAAATATATCCGATAACAGGCTTAAGATTCTTAGACAGGTACCAAGCAGCGCACAGGTGGGTTTTATGATAGATAAACCTGAAATAAAGGAAAGTTTAAAAATTAAAAATGCCGGATGGCTTTACGATATGAACTTTATCTGGAGTATTGTTTTTGAACCGCCTGTTATATTTTATACCAGATCCAACACCAGAAAAGGCCTTTTTAAAGTATATGACCAGCCGATTTTGGAGAGCATAGGATTGAAAAATACAGAAGACTGGTTTGTTTTTCCCATACATGTGGCTTCAAAGTTCTTTCTTGTAGTGGTAAATAAGGAGTATCTATGCCATGCAGCCGGTCTGGGAAACCTTTTTGAACTTGCTAGCTTTAATACCATAGAAAATCAAAAGCCTGACGCTATTTACATATATGGAATGGAGAAAGACTTTTTTAAGGATAAAGAAGATGTAAACGGAGTTATTTACAGAGAAAAGGATGGAATGTACGTAGGGATTGTAGGGGATGATCCTTCGGTTGATTACTTCGGATATATGAAAAAAATGATTCTTACCCTGCATAACCTTATAGTAATAGACGAAGGAAGACTGCCCGTTCACGGTGCTTTTGCCGAGATAAAGCTCAGAGATGGGAAGAAAGCCAATATAATGCTTATGGGAGACAGTGGAGCCGGAAAGTCGGAGACTTTGGATGCACTTAACAGATTAAGGGATGAAGTTTCAGAAGTAAATATTCTTATAGACGATATGGGTTCTTTTGATATAGATGAGGATGGAACAGTTGTAGCTTACGGCACAGAAACAGGTGCTTTTGTTAGGCTGGATGATCTTCAGCCAGGATATGCTTACTCGGCAATGGACAGAAGCATATTCATGAATCCTAACGAGGTAAATGCGAGAGTCATAGTTCCGTATTCAAATTACGGGGACATAATAAAACCTACTAAAGTTGATTACTTTTTTTATGCCAACAACTATGACCGGATTGAAGATTCAAATGCTATACATTTTTTTAATGAAACTGACCAAGCGCTTGAAGTTTTTTCAAAAGGAGCGAGGATGGCAAAAGGTACTACATCAGAAAAAGGATTAAGCTATAGTTATTTTGCCAACCCTTTTGGTGCTATACAGAGGAAAGAAAAGCACAATGATATAGCTAAAAAGTACATGAAACACATGATAGAGAATAATGTCAGAATCGGAGAACTCAAGACCCAGCTTGGAATAGACGGATTTGAACAGCAGGGGCCTATGATAGCGGCAAAGGCTCTTTTAAAACTGATTGAAGAGACAGAAAAATAAAAATCCCCTTAAGGGGATTTTTATTTTCTTGACAGTGCAGATTGAACTATTTTTAAGATTAAATCATCATACTCCCAACCTGCGGCTTTTGCCATTTTTATTATATCAGAGTAATCAGGCATAAGCATAGGCATAGAATTTACGTCTATAAAAAAAGGTTCGTTTTTTTCATTTAATCTGACATCCATTCTGCAGTAATCCTTAAGCTCAAAGACATTAAAGATTTTAGCGGCATAATCCTTTATGGCTCTTTCGGTTTTATTACCCAAAGAGGCTGGACATTTATACGAAGTAAGATGACCATACTCCTCTTTTACCCTGTGAGAGTAAAAATGCTCAATCTCTTGCGGCAAACCGGAAAAATCTATTTCCAGGATGGGAAGTACTTCCATGCTTTCATCATTACCCACAATTCCTATACTGAGTTCCCTCCCCATAATAAACTCTTCTATAAGAGCAGGCTGTTTAAAAGTATGGTTAATGTACTCGACCTGCTTTTTCATGCTTTGCGCATCATAGACAACAG
>CALMRR010000492.1 GCA_937871925.1 uncultured Petrotoga sp. | reverse complement strand
AACAAGAAACTCAAGAAGGATCCTTTTACGTGATGCACCTATGGCCTTTTTAATTCCTATCTCCCTTGTTCTTTCGGTGACCGAAACAAGCATAATATTCATTATACCAATGCCGCCTACAAGCAAAGATATCCCGGCAATCGCCATTAGAACAAGATTTATTACTCCGGTAACCTGTCCAACCATTTTGGAAAGAGATTCTTGTGCAGTGATCACGTATTTTTGTATATTCTTCAGTCTCAAGTACAATACATAGTTTATCTCAAGACACGCTTTGGAAGAAAGTCCATCTTTGGCAGAAACGATTATGCTGTCAACAGTTCCGTTGGACTGCTTAATCCTCATATCTCCGGTTGAGTACGGTAAAAAAACCGTTCTGTCTGCATTGAAAAAAAACTTGCTTCCTGTCTTCTTCAATACTCCTACAACCTGTACGGAAGTTTTGCGTCCGGACTCGCCGTAGTTTTGATTTAGGAATACTGTTTTTCCTATGGGATCAGATTGCTTAAAAAGTTCAAGAGCAAGATCGGAACCTATCACACATACTTTAGCAACATTCTTTTCATCATCATTATCAAGTATCCTTCCGGCCTGAGTTTCAAGTCCCATCATCTCAAAAAACTCCGGACGGCTTGCTATAGTCATGGAATAAACGCTTCTTTTTTCATACTGAAGCTCCAAACCTGGGTTTAAAACCGGAACCACATACTTTACACTTGGTGCCATACTTCTTATGTTATCTACATCCTGTATAGAAAGGGCATTTTTGACAGATGAAAGTGACATTCCGCCATAACCTCCCATATACCCCTGTTCTACAAGTATTACATTTGATCCTAGTGAGTTCATCATCTCACTCACTCTGCTGGTTGTTCCCTGTCCAAGTGCAGTAACGGTTATTACCGCCATAACTCCAATTATTATTCCGAGCATCGAAAGAAAGGTCCTCATTTTATTGGTCAGAAGTGACCTCATAGTCTCTTTAAGTATTTCCAATACCGGTCACCTCTATTTTTTCAATAAGACCATCCCTCAGCTTTATCAGCTTGTTCCCTTTTTTTGCCATATCCGGATCGTGAGTGACTATGATCACGGTCTTACCAGATGAGTTCAGTCTGCCAAATATTTCGAGTATCTCCTTGCCACTCTGAGTGTCAAGGTTACCGGTAGGCTCATCGGCAAGAATTATTGAAGGATTATTTGAAAGAGCCCTCGCTATTGCCACACGCTGTTGCTGTCCTCCAGAAAGCTGATTAGGGCGGTGGTTTATACGCTCAATCAGACCGACATCCTGTAAAAGCTCTTTTGCCCGCTCTGTTTTTTCCTTACCCTTGTAAACATTTCCGTATATCATCGGAAGCATTGTATTTTCAAGCGCAGTAAGTTTGGGAAGA
>CALMRR010000491.1 GCA_937871925.1 uncultured Petrotoga sp. | reverse complement strand
AGCTGATTTAGGTAAAAGCAAGTACCAGAATATTTCATTCTGGAGGTACTTTAGTAAGCTGGTAAAGAAAAGTAATCCGGATGCTGTTGTTTTTGCAGAAATGTACTCTTCACCGAAAGAATGGATTGAATCTAAGGCATGGGATTCGGTGATGAACTATAACGGCTTTATGGAACCGGTCAGTTTTTATCTTACCGGAATGGAAAAACATAATGAGTTTTTCAGTCCGGAGCTCTATCTTAATGCCCGAAAGTTTATAGCTTCTGTAATAAAAGCATACGCACAGCTTCCTATGCAAAGCAGGTTTATTGCATTGAATCAGCTTAGTAACCATGATCATTCCCGGTGGATTACACGTACAACCAAAGTCTTCGGATCTCTTGGAGAAAAGAGTCATTTACAGGCTTGTGAAGGTGCAGATATTGAAGTATTTAAAACTGGACTGATCATGCTGTACACATTTCCCGGGGCCAAAGGACTTTACTACGGAGATGAAATAGGTATGTCAGGCTGGACAGATCCTGATAACAGAAGGCCTTTCCCGTGGGATAGTATGACGGATGAAAATATAGCTTTGCTTGAGTTCTGTAAAAAAATTAATGGTTTTTATCTTCAAAATCCTTTCTTGCGTACAGCAACGTTTGAATTCACGTACTATACGGAACACGCCTTGGTGTACATATGTTATAGCAAAGATGATTTTGTGGTTGTGGCGGTTAATCCTTCACAAAAAACTGAAGGTCTTCAGGTAGACCTTTCTGTGATTGATGTTGAGAATGTTTATCTGATATCTGAGATCTCCAGCAATGGAAAGAAGTATTCTTTAAAATATGAAGGAGAACCTGTAACTTTTTCTTTAGATGAAAGAACATCTGTTATTTTTAAAAAATCAAAATCTATGTTATAATTTAAAGTAACTTAAAAGTATTTTTTAAAAGGAGGTAACTCTGATGAAAAAAGAGATAATGGGTAATACTGGAAAGGTTTACCTTGAAGGCAGAGTAGACATAACTAATTCAGCCGATCTGAAGAATGTTCTTTCTGATCTTAAAGCATCGGGTGTAAAGAGAGTAATAATAGATATGAGTAAGCTG
This sequence comes from uncultured Petrotoga sp., assembly GCA_937871925.1. Lineage (GTDB taxonomy): Bacteria > Thermotogota > Thermotogae > Petrotogales > Petrotogaceae > UBA5851. The sequence continues at coordinate 3,090 of CALMRR010000491.1, read as the reverse complement.
GAGTATATTGATAGCAGCGGACTGGGAAGGATATTTTACTTCTTTGCGGACTTCAAGAAGGATGGCGGTGAAATGGAGATCCATAACATCAACAGTCCGAATGTAAAAAAAGTTGTAGAGATAGTAAAACTGGACAAGATAATAGCCACAAAATAAAAATAAAGCTTTGAGTTATATAAACAAACCCCGGTTATATCCTAACCGGGGTTTGTTTATATTTAAGCTTAATTACTCTTTTCTTTTTTCATTTCTCTTTCGGCAGTTTCAAATATTTCCCTGAAGGTTTCAAGAGTCTGGGGAAGATCAAAGTCTATTATATCTGAAAGATCTACAGAATCTTTTTTTTCCTGTGAGATAACTATCTGGGATACAACTTTTTTTATCTTTTCCAACTGCTCGGGAGTATGAATAGCTTTGCCAAAAAACATCTGATTCTCCGCAATCATTATTATATTTATCATTGCCTGAAACCCTTCCGCTACGGCCTGAAGCATCTCATGCGACTGCTCAGAATCCAAAAGAGCCTGCTTGGAAACACTATCAAGGTTCTGTTTAATTTTATTTATATAATCTTTTCCGCTTTCAAAAAGATTCATAAGGACATAATTCCTATCTGAAAATTCTAGCTCTATGACTTCTCCGCCTTCGAAAAAGGATGTTTTTATTTCATCATAGAACTTCATAGGAACTTCTTTTTCGTTTATCAGAATCTTTGTAAGAACGCCTCCGGTTTTATTTATATATTCTTTAACCAGACTGTCAAAATCCTTATAATCTGTAGTTTCTATAACATTGACACTAGGCAGGACTCCTGTTATTTTGACGGTAAGTGATTTTTTTTCTTTTTCAGCCATATCTGACCTCCAAAATTAGTTTTTACTTATAAGTCCGCTCACAGCGGTTCCTTTCTTACTGAAAATTTTTCTGTACCAATTTTTATATTCATTTATCTTCTTTTCTTCAGAAATATCGTAATAATTCTCTAATTTGCCGTCTATCTCTATTACTGAAAAAATTTCTTTAAGATACTTAATGTTCTTATTTACTTCTTCTATACCGTAAGCATTTATAAGATCAACGATCAGCTTTTTTTCAAACTCTTCTTTGGTATCGTTCTTTTTGCTATACGTATATATTTTATCTTTTACTTCAATTAACTCCTCTATAATCTCTTCTTTTTCTTCTTCCTGTGCTGAGAAAAAGAAGTTATCCATTATTTCCATAAAATCTTCTTCTATTCCTGCAAGAATATCATTAAAATCCATATCTGTATCGTAAGCCTTGATATCATGCTGAACAGCATCTGGCACAGCGTTTTCGAGTATCTGTTCAATCTCTGATTCCAAATCTTCGATGTCGTCTATTATGAAACTCACCTCTACCTCATCTTCATCCTGTTCGTCTTGATCTTGTAAATCATCGCTGCTTTTTTCGTCATATCCGTTTTCTTTCATAAAGTAAAGATAATCAACAAACTCTTTCAAATCCTCCGAGGCGTCGATTTCATTTACAAACTCAGACAGATCAAGGCCATATATATCAAAGTACTCATCTTTTATCTCCTTTATTTCATCGTACGGAATAATCTTTATTCTTTTGTCTATAAGGTCTTTCATATCTGTAAGACTGTCAATAACAAGCGGAAGAGTGGTCAGTCTGAAATTATTAGTTTCTATCAAAAGATCTTTGTAAAAGCTTACGAGTCCTTTTTTGTCTACTTTCAAGGATATATTGAAATAATTCTGATAGTCGTTGTTTGAAAAAATTATGTTATGCTCGTAGAATCTCCCGGCTTTTTTAATATTGACTATCACTACCTCAGAACTCTCAGAAAAAGTAAATAAAAGAGCTTCCTTGGAAATTATCTGAGCGGTCTGATTATCGATATCTGCACACAAAACAGAAGACATATTTTTTTTGGAAGATTTCAAAAACATATTTATTCTCAGCAAAGTGAGAACAAGGGGGTTGTATTCAAAATCTATGGAAAGTTTGTCTATGCTGTTACTCTTAATAGTCGTGAACTCATTGTTAGTCCATATATAGTTTCCGGATTTTACATCTACTTCGTATGAATACCTCTCAAGGATATCTTCGTTATTATCGTTTATAACAATTTTCTTTATCCCGATAGGACGGACAGAGATATAATCTCCACTGGTTCCTTTTAAAAAGGCCAAAAGCCACACCTCACTTACTTATATGTATAAAGTCTATATTTTATACCAATATATAAAAATACTATCAAAGAAATTATAACACCAAAAAAAAGATTATTCCAACTAACACTCCCTATTACTCCGAAAATTAAAGCAAATACATACATTATTAACGAACTTAATTTTACCGAAACACCTTTCTGCCTCGAAAGCTTATCGTAAAGGTGATCACGGTCACCGCTGAACGGTGATTTTCCGTTAATCATCCTTCGGAGTACTGCAAAGAAGAGATCGGTGAATAAAAGCCCACAGACTATGATTCCTTTAATATAACCTTCAAAATGACTTTGTCTGAACAATTGGATAAGATAGAAAAATAATGAAAAACCTAAAAAGTATGAGCCCGCATCTCCAAGGAATATTTTTGCTGGATTGAAGTTGAAAATAAGAAATCCCGATAATGCGGCGATAAACAACAAAATTCTCCAGTCGCCGGTTAGAAAGTAGAAGCAAACAAGGGCTATCAAGACTGTTCCCGTACATACTCCATCCATACCGTCGATCATATTGACAGAATTTATAAGAGCCACGCCAGTTAAAACAAGAAGCATAAGCCATAATGGATTTGTTTCTGATGAGTATAAAACAACAAAGGAAGAAATAGTCAAGAACTCGACCAAGATCCTGATTTTAGGATTAAGACTTTTTATGTCATCGTACAGTCCAAGTATCAACAGAATGATTGAAGGAATGACAAAATGAATATCTGTTATATAAAAAAATATAACAGAAAAAAACACAGCGACTCCTCCCATGTAAGGGGTTACCTTGGCATGGGGCTTTAGAAAACTGTCCGGACGGTCTACTATACTTAGCTTGACTGCTAGTTTTATCATAGCTAAAGTAAGAAGTACGGAAAGAAGTAATGTGC
>CALMRR010000490.1 GCA_937871925.1 uncultured Petrotoga sp. | reverse complement strand
TGTTGACGATATTCTTATGGAAATAACCCATGTAATAAGAGGAGACGACCATATTTCCAACACACTCAGACAGCTTGCGATTTATGAAGCTTTTGATGCTCCGACACCGTATTTTGGTCACGTATCCATGATCCTGGGACCTGACGGTAAAAGACTTTCCAAGAGACACGGTGCAACCTCCGTCGAGGAGTTCAAAGACAGGGGATACCTGCCTGAAGCTCTTATAAACTATCTTGTTCTTCTTGGATGGTCACATCCCCAGGCAAAAGAGATAATTTCTCTGACAGAAATGATAGAGTATTTCGGTATGGACAGGGTCAATCCTTCATCAGCCATATTTGATGAGGTTAAGCTCAAATGGATGAACGGAATGTACATACGTCAGGCGCAGACGGAAAGAGTGTTTAAACTTTCAGTTCCTTTCATATTGGAGTCCAAGGTGCTTACCATGGATCAGATACAGGGCAGCAAGAAATGGATAATGGAGGCTATAGAGCTTATAAAAACTTCAGTTGAAGAAATTGCGCAGATTCCTTCGGAACTGAGCATATTTATTAATGAGTTTGAGCTGGATCTTCAAAATGAAGAGTTTAAGGGATACTTTGAAGCCCAGGGGGTAAAAGACGGATTAAAGCATCTCTATGAACTTATAAATAACGATATGCTGTGGACTGTTGAATCCATAACGGACAACATAAAGTCCTGCATAAAGATAAAGAAGCCGGATAAGAAATCTTTTTATATGGCTCTTAGAAAGATACTTACCAATCAGTTTCACGGACCGGATCTTGTAAAGACCATTCATCTCATAGGAAGGGTAAGGGTTCAACAGCGGATAGAAAGAGTGGTGTTCTGAAATGAATATAAAAATCTTTGACACTCTTAAAGGTGAGCTTGTAAACTTTGTTCCCATAAAAAAGGACAGCGTTTCCATATATGTCTGCGGACCTACCGTATATAATCTCATACATATAGGAAATTCAAGGCCTATGATAGTTTTTGACGCTTTCAGGAGGTTTCTTGAATATGTAGGCTATAAAGTTACTATGGTTCAGAACTTTACAGATATTGATGACAAGATAATTATAAAAGCGGTTAAAGAAGGAGTTCCTTTTAACGAGGTATCCGAAAGATATATTGTTGAGTATATGAAAGATGCCCTGGCTCTGAGAATAAGGGCAGCCAACTTTCATCCTAAAACCTCCAACTATGTGCAGGAGATAATCAGGTTCATAAATGAGCTTATCAATAAGGGGTTTGCATATGAATCCCAAGGCGATGTTTATTTTGATGTAAGAAAGTTCGGGCAGTACGGTATGCTTTCACACAGGAATCCCGACGATATGAGATCAGGCTCAAGAATAGAAGTCTCTGATATAAAGACTGATCCGCTGGACTTTGCTCTTTGGAAAAAAGCCAAGGAGAATGAACCGTTTTGGGAAAGTCCGTGGGGAAAAGGCAGACCCGGCTGGCATATTGAATGTTCAGTTATGGCTACCGAGCTTTTGGGAGATTCGTTTGACATACATGCCGGAGGGAATGACCTTATATTCCCCCATCACGAGAACGAACGAGCTCAGTCTATGGCACACAGCGGAAATGGTTTTGCCAATTACTGGATGCATAACGGTATGATAAAAGTCGCCGGAGATAAGATGTCCAAGTCCATCGGAAATATCTGGCTTGTACGTGACGTTGTAAACAAGTATGGAGCAGATACGGTCAAAGTGTTTGTGCTTTCCAAGCATTACAGGGTTCCGCTTGATTTCAGTGAAGAAGGTTTGATGGCACAGAAAAAATCCGTAAGCAGGGTTCAGCAGGCTTTAAAAGATGCAGAAGATTTTTTTGCCGGTACAGTGCCGTATGTAAAAGACAATGAGTATATGAAATCAAAGATAGATGCATTCAAACAGGCTTTGTCAGACGATTTCAACACTTCAAAGGCTATCGCCCTTATCTTTGACCTTTCGGCAGAGCTTAATAAAGCGTTATCTGAAAAGAATGAAGCTCATATAATTGAGAACTATCAACTTATACGCAATGAGTTCGGACCGGTTCTGGGAATCTTTGAAATACAAGAAAGCCAGCAAAAGAACTCGACAGACGATACTGATAAAGTAATGCAGGTTTTGATTCAGCTGAGAAATCAGGCCAGAGCCGATAAAAATTATGCCTTAAGTGACAGTATACGTGATGGTCTTGCTTCAATCGGGGTACAGCTCAAGGATACTCCTCAGGGAACTAAATACATAATACAATAAAAAATCCATGCCTAAGGCATGGATTTTTTATTAGTTTTTAATCGGATATCCGGATACTTCAAAAAACTGCTTTTTGAACTGCAGAAATCTATCTTCCTCTATGGCCTTTCTCATATTCTTGACAAGACTTATATTAAAGTGAAGATTATGAATACTTAAAAGCATCTTTCCAAGAATTTCATCCCTTTTGAAAAGATGGTGTATGTAGCCTTGCGAATGATTACGGCAGGCATAACAGGTACAGTTTTCATCTATGGGTCTGTCTATATAAGCACATTTAGAAGCTTTAAGGTTTATTCTTCCTTTATATGTTAAAGCCGTGCCGTGCCGGCCCATTCTGGTGGGAAGAACACAGTCGAACATATCCATACCGTTTTCCACTGAAAGAACCATCATGGTGGGAGAACCTATTCCCATTATGTATCTGGGTTTATCAGATGGCAGCTGTGTACCAAAGGATTGGAGTATTTTTTCGGACTCCTGGTACTTTTCACCTACTGCAAGTCCTCCAAGAGCATATCCATCAAAAGGAATCGATGTTATCTGCTCAAGACTTCTCTGCCGAAGATCCTCATACAAAGCACCCTGTACAATTCCAAAAAGAGCCTGGTCTTTTCTGCTGTGACTTTCAAAAGACCTTTTAGCCCAGCGGAAGGTTCTGTCAACAGAAGAAGACACATACTCATGCTCGGCATATGCCGTAATACATTCGTCAAATGCCATGGCTATATCGGAACCGATACTCTGCTGTATCTTCATTGATATTTCTGGAGTAATTTTTAACTTAGAGCCGTCCAGAGGCGATCTAAAGCTGACACCCTCTTCATCTATGATGCGGTCTTTGAGGGAAAATACCTGAAATCCTCCACTGTCTGTGAGAATTGGTTTTTTCCAGTTCATAAAACTGTGAAGACCGCCGAAAGAATCAAGAACATCAAGACCTGGTCTGAGAAAAAGATGGAAGGCATTTCCAAGAATTATTTCAGAACCTACATCTTCAAGACTTTGACCTGTAAGAGCTTTAACCGTTGCATTGGTTCCTACGGGCATGAAGACAGGGGTTTCAATTATCCCGTGTTTGGTATGTATTCTGCCTCTGCGGGCGTTGGTATATCTGTCAATGTGTAAAAGTTCGTACTTTATAGGTGAAACGTCGTCCATAAAATCCTCCGTTTTTTTAAATTTTAAGGCCGTCCCTGAGTAAATCAAAACTTATAAAAAACTCAGGTATTCCTATACAGTACGGGCCTATTTCATACTGCTGAAAAAACATTACTATACCTTCTTCGGTAAGATAAAAGTTCTGCTCATTTTCTATACGTTCAATACTGTCTGAGAAAAAAGTTCCCTCTTCTGTTTTTTTCATCTGCATATTAACCTCTTTAAGAATCACGGAAGAGTAATCATAATCATCTCTGAAGAGGCTGCGCAGCTCAAGGTTTTTACCTGTTGAAAGATCTATATTATAGGCTGTTTTTACGGTAAGGCCATGTGCTCCGCCTGTAAACTGGTAGTAGTTTATTGTAAGACTCAGAAATTTTTCGTTGAGAAAATGAATGTCATACTGTGACCATGCGGCATATGGCATGAAAGGAAAATCATATTTTTTTGAATCTTCAAATCCCTGCTCTGCCATATCGTGGATAGACTGTATAAACTCTGATGCGTGATTAAAAAACATAGAGTTGATATAGTTCTGTGTAGGAATATTTTTCATGCCGTAAAAAACGGGAAACTGCATATTTACTTCAATAAACTCTTCGTTTTTTACTATGGTGCAGGTAGCAGAACTTGTATAAGCCATGGCAAAAACAGATAAAATCATAACAACAAACAGTACTGACAGTTTTTTCATTTTAACACCTCCTGTAAGTTTTATAGATATCAGTAAATATTTTTTATTCTGAATAAAAGTTCGTCATAAGAAAGTTTTGTGCCATCAAGGAGAAAGTCAGGATGGTCTTTGAAACTTACTCTACTATCCAGGAACTTTAGATTTGAACGGCTCAGACCTATAAAATCAGACTTGTACTTTAGAGGTATTTCAAGCCGGTTGAAGTCAACCGTAGTAAGTATAAAACGTGCTATTCTGCTTTTTACAATGCTTCCAAAAGACTCGTGGTAAGGTCCGGCCACAATATTTTCCTTTTCTTTGCCGTAAACGCAAAGACCCAGCCGAATAATCTTTTTTTTCATTTTTTGAGCATAGATACTTATAATAGCACATTTTTCAACGGCGATATCAAGAGTTTCAGGGGTATAAACTCCCTGCCTGTACTGTTGTTCAAGCATGCTGCCTTTAAGTACTACGCTGGGATGGACTCTTAACGTAATGGCATTGGTACAGCAGGATATAAATCCGCTTAGAATATCCTTATGAAAGGAGCTTTCTTTTAGACCTGTCATAATATGAAGGCCGTATGGTATCTTGCTCTGATCCAAAATGGCCAGGGCTTTATAGATATCGCTCACGTCATGAGGACGGTTGGCAGCCAGAAGAACATCATCAAAAAAAGATTGAACCCCAAGCTCAATAAGATCTATTTTATAACCGGAAAGAATATCCATTTTTTCCCAAGAGATTTCATGAGGTGAGGTTGAAAACCTTATGCCCGATGCCTGGCCAGATGTGACCTTAGACTGCGCCCAGTCAAGATAAAAGCGCATTTTTTCTTCATTAAGGGCTGTAAAGGTCGAACCGTAAAAAGATATATAGATAGAATCTTTTTTTGAAAACCAATTCAAATACTTATTAAACTCAAGTTCAAGTCCGTTTTTATCAGGATGCTTGCTAAGACCCGTGGCTGAAAACTCGTTGCAGAAACTGCAGATTTTTGAACATCCTGCATGCGGAATAAATATAGGAACGATATACTCTTTTTTCATAAGATCCCCCATAATTTTCTTCAGTAATCCAATTATATCAGCAAAGTATCTTTTCAAAAAGAGAAAAAACTCTTTTTTAAATGTTATAATGGAAAAAGAGTACAAACAAAAAAGGAGGAAGTATGATTCTTATAAAAAATGCGGATGTTTATGCTCCTGAACATATCGGTAAAAAAGACCTTCTGATTGAAGGAGGAGTGATAGGCTATGTAGAAGATTTAATAGATGAAAAAAAGTTTCCTGTGGATATACAGGTTATTGACGCATGTGGAAACTATCTTTTTCCTGGTCTTATAGATTCGCATGTTCATATAACCGGAGGCGGTGGTGAAGGCGGTTTTACCACAAAAACTCCCGAAATACTTCTGAGCAGCATAGTGCAAGGCGGCATAACAACAGTGGTTGGCTGTCTTGGAACTGACGGTTTTTCAAGGAGCATGGAAAATCTTCTTTCAAAAGCCTATGCCCTTGAAGATTACGGAATAAGTACTTTTATCTACAGCGGCTCATATCAGATTCCTGTTCTGTCACTTACCGGTTCTTATGAAAAGGATATAATGTTTATTCAAAAAATCCTGGGTGTAGGTGAAGTAGCACTAGCAGATCACCGCTCATCTCAGCCTGATCTCCAAAGCTTCATAAAACTGGCGGCGGGCTGTCGTGTGGCTGGAATACTATCGGGTAAGGCCGGAATAATAAATGTTCACGTGGGAGATCAAAAAGAATGTATAGACTACCTTTTTTCAGTATGCGAAAACACACAGATTCCTCCGTATCAGTTTCTTCCGACCCATATGAACAGAAGCAGAAAGGTTTTAGAACAGGGGATATTATGGACGGAAAAAGGAGGAAGTATAGATTTAACATCAAGCTCAGGTGAGAAAGATGAGGATAAGAAGCTTTCATGTGCCAAAGTACTTAAAGAACTTTTAGAAAGGAAAGTTCCAATAGGCAGTATAACTTTCAGTTCGGATGGTCAGGGAAGTCTTCCGATTTTTGATGAACAGAAGAACTTTAAAGGACTTTCCGTAGGAAAGGTAGAATCGCTTTTTGAAGAAGTGGCAAAGGCTGTGAAGCTCTATAATGTCCCATTTGAAACAGCTCTGAAACCTGTGACGGAAAACCCGGCAAAGGTTCTTAAGCTTAAAGACCGTGGATGTATAGAATGTCAAAAGCGTGCCGATATAGTAATCGCAGACAAACAACTGTGTATAGAGACTCTTATTTCCAACGGAAAGGTAATGATGCTGGAAAAAAAGCTTATGGTAAAAGGAAACTTTGAATAAAAAACCTGCACTGTTTTTACTGTGCAGGTTTTTACTATATGAAAATTGACCAAAAAGGTATAGTTAAAACTGAAAAAGCTGTGGTAAAAAACACTACCAGACTTCCTACCTCTGGTTCCTTATTCAGCTCTGCTGTTACCACCACCATATTCATAGCTGTAGGCATGGCGGTTTCAAGAAGGAAAATCTTTCTATACATAGGCTCCATGGGAATTATGCTTACGGCAAGAAAGCCTAGGACAGGCAGGAAAAGAAGCTTCAATGCCGTCAGCAGAACCGTCTGTTTTAAATTAGACGGACTGAGCTTTACTCTTGAAAGCGTTACTCCAATATATATCAATATAAAAGTTATAGCGGCATCGTTGAGCATATCTATAGGATAACTTACAAGGAAAGGGAGGTTCTGGTAGTTGACTCCTACAGCGGCAAGCAGCCAGCCTGCAAGAAAACCGTGTATAAGCGGGAGTTTTACCATGTTTTTAAGTCCATTCTTAATGTCTCCGCTCAGCATTACTATTCCTATACTGGACATTATAAGAGTCATAGTGATAGAGTATATCACTCCTATACGTATATACTCCTCTCCATAAAGAACAGTTATAATAGGGTATCCAAGATACCCTGCATTAAGGTGGGTTACTAGGTTTACAGCCACTCCGGTGTCATACTTATATACTCTTAACTTTTTCAGAACGATGATCATAATAGTGAATATTACAAATATTATAAGAAAAGCGAATAAATAGTTAAAAAAATCCTGACCAGAAGGAGGATTAAGATTTACGTTGACAAAAGCTATTATTGTTCCGAAAAGATAAAGCGTGAGTTTTCCAAGAAGTTTATGATCAAGGGTTTTAAAGATTTTTCCCAAAGCAAAGCCAAGAAAAATTATTAGGAATATGGGAACTATCCTGTATATTGTAGTAATAAAAAGCATCCGGTTTACTCTCCTTCACTTTTATATACTGTTACCTGGGTGCCAAGAGAAACTATGAAATCTATCTGTTCAACATCAAAATTGAACATTCTTATACAACCGTGCGATATTCTCTTTCCTATCTCCCATGGTTTATTGGTTCCGTGTATACCGTACTGTGGAAAAGAAAGTTGAAGCCATCTGCTCCCAATTCCGTTGATTATAGAACCCGGACGTATATACTCACCATACCAGTAAAGAGCAGGTTCTTTCTCCCTGTACATTATCCTATACTCTCCGGGAGGCGTTGAGTCACTTGTTCCCACTGCAACGGTGAAATTTTTGATAAGCCTGTCATAGTAGTACAGATACATTTTATTCTTTGAAATATCTATTTTTATACTGAGAGGACTATCCTTAAAAATTATCTTTGCAATCTTCAAAACCTGTCCCGGAAAGATTTTCGAAGGATCTTTGATATCATTTGCTATTACTATTTCGCCGGGGTGAAGGTTATAAAGCGTAGCAATCTTTGAAACCGTATCGTTTGAGCTGACAACATAATAATCTATCAACTCCTCTTCGAACTCTGTTTTTATAGAGTTCTCAGATAGTATAAGGTCAGCTATTTTCATGAGCTTAACATCAAATGAAAATTCCATTCCATAATAATTTAGGAATCTAAATACGGTATTGTACATACCATCCGGAAAATTTTCCATGTTTTGTATAAGCTCCTTGGCCTGAGTAAAGGTTGACTCAGGTGTGCTTATAGATGAAAGAACCAGATCGGCATCAGTCTTTACTGAATACTTATACTCGTATTCGCCGGCACTGTTTTTGGCTGCCCACAGACTTATTTCAGGAGATGGTTTGAAATCGGAAAGATTAATGAAATCCGGAAAAGATGAGTTACGTATACTCTGCATAAAATCTTTTCCTCGTATTATTGCAGTTAATTTTGCAAGTTTTGGGAGCGATCCGGCATAAAAAGAAAAGTAATATGAACCCAGGCCAAGTTTTTTTGGAACTATCTCTCTCTTGAAAGTCCCGGAAAAAAGAGTTATCCTCGGATCTTCCACAGCGACAAAGTTGCACACAACGGCGACGTCCACTCGTGAAGTCTGAGGATCATAGTTTTTTATATATAATGTAAAGTCTCCGCTGAAGGAGAGTATAGAAATAATACACAGATAAGAAAGCAAAAGTTTGATTTTCAAAAAATCACCTGCAAGAAAGGTCTATAGAACATTGTGCAATCTTTTTAAAACCTTTTCCTTTCCTAGAACTGTTATGCTTTCATATAAACCCGGAGTGATAAGCCTTCCCATCAATGCGCCTCTTATTGCCTGGAAAGTATTTTTTTTGTTTGTAAACTTTTTTTCTGCCACAGTGCTTAGTGCCTGAGATATCCCGTCAACAGTGTAAACAGCATTTTCAAGCTCCCGGATAGTTTCACTGATGACCGGAGCAAACCACTCCTTGGCTTTAAGTTCGCCGAACTCCTGGCAGTATTCAAGAGTATCCGTGAAAAATCCATATGAAAACTCATAGAGCTGCTTTAATGTGCTTACCTTGACTCTTGAAATATCAAGTACCGATTTTATATACTCTTTATCAAAGGACAGATGAATATTACAGGTTTTAAGCCAATCCTCAAAATGACTGTACAATGTATCGATATCCATACTTCTCATATGTTCGCCATTTATCCACATCAGTTTTTTATAATCGAATACCACGGACTTGTTTGAAACCATTTCCATACTGAACTGTTCAACCTTATCTTGAATATTGAAGATCTGTTCCTCGGCAGTCCAGCCGAGTACGCCCAGATAGTTCATCAAAGCTTCGGGGAGATATCCTTCTTCCTTGAAAAATTCAACCGATGTTCCGCCGTGCCTTTTTGAAAGAGGAGTTTTGTCTTCGCCAAGGATGAGGGGAATATGTGCAAACCTTGGAGGCTGAGCGTTAAAGGCTTCATAAAGCATTATCTGCTTTGGAGTATTGGAGATATGATCTTCTCCTCTGAAGACATGAGTGACCTTCATCAGCATATCGTCTATGACAACAGTGAAGTTATACATCGGTGCACCGTTTGATCTCATTATAACAAAATCGTCAAAAACCTGTGTATCAAACTCTATGTTGCCCTTGACCATATCATCAAAAGCAATTTTACGGTTTTTAGGCACTTCAAATTTAACAGTAACAGAGTATCCCTGCGATGAGTACTCTGATGGAAAATCATAAGATTTGAAGATTACCTCTTCTTCATTCTCTTTTGAATAAACCGCATAGTAAGCCTTTTTCTCTTTTATAAGAAGATTTATATACTCTTTATAAATCTCATTTCTTTCGCTTTGCCTATAGGGACCAAACTGTCCCGGTTTATCAGGACCTTCGTCGTAGTTCAGACCACACCAGTTCATATCCTTTATGATTATATCCTCGTACTCTTTTTTTGATCTTTCTATATCGGTATCCTCTATACGCAGTATGAAAACTCCATTATTTCTGCGTGCGTAATACCAATTAAACAATGCTGTTCTTACCCCTCCGACATGAAGAAAGCCGGTGGGACTAGGTGCAAAACGTACCCTTACCATAAAAATCACTCCTGTTATATGGATTAACCAACTACCATCCCAGATAGTTGTCTTTTACTTCTTTCATTTCAAGAACCTGTTGAGGAGAACCGTGAGCAATTATGTTGCCCTTGTGAACAACATAAAGTTCATCTACTACCTGAGCAATCTCATCGACATTATGATCGGTTACTATTACCGCTATACCTTCACTGGATAATTTTTTAATCATTCCTTGGATATCTTTTACGGTTATAGGATCTATTCCCACAAACGGTTCATCCAGAAGTATAACCTTCGGTTCGATAAGAAGAGTTCTTGCGAACTCAAGCCGTCTTTTTTCTCCGCCGGATAAAGAGTCGGCATTTTGGAGCAGAAGAGAATCTATTCCGAAATCTTTTGAAATCTTAAGTATTTTCTCATCTCTGTTTTTTATTTTCAGTATATCTGCAATCATGTAAAGGTTATCTTTAACCGTTACATTTCTGAATACCGAAGGTTCCTGCGGAAGATAGCCCATTCCCAAAAGAGCTCTTTGAAATATAGGCAGATGGGTGATATCCTTATCTTTTAGAAAAACTTTTCCCTTGTTTGGGACTACAAGACCCAAAACAGTCTTAAACAAAGTAGTCTTACCGGCACCATTTGGTCCTAGTATGCCGGTAATCCTGCCTTCTTCAGCAGTAAAGTCAACATGGTTGAGAACAGTTTTTCTGCCATATTTTTTGAGAATACTGCTGCATTTTATTACATACTCCATGTTATTTGTTTACAAGAGTAATCACAGATTCGGTTATATCAACGTTTTTGCTTGCATAAACCACACTCTGCTCAAACAAGACAAGATCATAGCCGTTGGTCTGGGCGTACTCGGTGATCTTGGTTTTTATTTCAGTAAGGAGAGCATTTGTTTTAGCTGTGTACTCATTCTGAAGGGCTGTCATATACTCCTGAGCTTTGGTCTGTATGTCCTGATATTTTTTTTGGAGTACATCTGTTGCAGCTTTGGAATCCTGAAGCTTCTTAAGATCCGCCTGATCCTTGTCTATCTTAGACTGATAGTACTGGAGATCATTTTTATACTTGTCTTCCATATCTTTCCACTTAATAGAACTTTCGGTTACCTTCTCTATATCGACGAAAGCTATCTTGACGGGCTGGGTATTATTGGCGGCTGCAAAGGATATAACCGCAAACACTACAAGTATCGCTGCCAAAGAGAAAAAAAGAGTCTTTTTCACAAAAAAACACCTCCGGAATTTATGTTGAGCTTATAACATTATACTCTAAAACTGTACTTTTTTCAATTGAAGAGATCAAAAAAAATTATTATATCAACCGATACAAAAATTTACATTACGTTTTTCAATAGCAAATTATCAGCAAATATATCTTTACATTTGGCTGTTACAATTATACCAGAAACATGTAATACCCCTATCCCCCTTGAGTATAAATCCCCCACCCTTTTGGCGGAGCCGATGATATGGTTCCGTTTTTTTTATATATATGGGAAGTTTAAAACATTAAAAGTATTTCAGTAACAAATTATGACAGCTTTTTGGAGGTTATTGGTAAAATATAAATGCATTTATTTTAAAAAAACTTTATTTTATATTAAGAAAACTTCTTTTTATGATAAAATAGCAGTGCTAGGAAAAAAGTTTTAAAAAGGGGGGATAGGGAAATGGAACTGGATAAAAATCTAATTCAGATGTTGAAGAACGAGGAACCTACCATCCAGGACCTTAGGAATATCGCAAAATCTCTGGGTCTTAAGCTTAGAAGGTCAATGAAAAAAAGAGACATAGTAAAGGAGATCCGAAGGACCCTTTCTCAGGAGAACTATTCCACAGTAACTTCAGACCATCTTCAGAACAATAAAAGAGCAGACGTATCGTCAGGCAGACTTTCCAGAATTTTAACAAAAAAATCCAATGACAGCACCGAACTATGCGAGACCTACAACAATGATAGACTTGTTCTTATGGTGGTTAATCCTTTTTGGGTTTACACTTACTGGGATTTTTCAAAAGAGCTTTCCTCTCATCTAAAAAAAATTCCTCATGCCGACTCCTTCTTTATGAGATTATATGACATTACAAATATTATCTTCGATGGCAGTAATGCAAACAGAATACTTCAGCAGAGTATAAAGATATTTGAAAAGTCTGGTGCATACTTTAATGTTCCTATGCCTGATGCGGATTATATTTCGGAGATAGGATACTATGAAAACAACAGGTTTATAGCAGTTCTGAAATCAAATATAGTGCATACTCCGCCTTCTTCACCCAGAAAAGTTAAGTTCCAAAAATGGGTTAATTTAAAAGATAAAACCGTCAAACAAATAATTTTAGACGAAAATTACCGTCCGCTTATAACCGTAATCGAAAAACTTATCGGTCCGGAGAATGCTTTTTCCAGCGGCTCTGCTTTCAGAACCTCAGAAATCTCAAAATCAGGAGGTATAAAATGAAGAATCCTAAAGGTTATTTTTCACTGATGCTTCATGCTCATCTTCCTTATGTCCGACATCCGGATTTTGAAGAATTTCTCGAAGAAAGATGGCTTTTTGAAGCTATAACTGAAACATATATTCCCTTGATAAAAATGTTTAAGAATCTTGAAAGAGATAAAGTGCAGTTTCATCTTACCATGAGTATAACTCCTCCTCTTATGGAGATGCTGGGATCAGATGATCTCAACCAGAAGTACTCCAGACACATGGAAAAGCTTATAGAACTTTGTGAAAAAGAAGTTGTAAGGACAAAAGATGAGGATCTTCGTAAACATAAGATGGCCAAATTTTATTTAGCTGATTTTAAGGAAACTTATGTATTATTTTATCATGATTATAATCAAAGGTTACTTGATGCATTCAGAGAGTATCAGGAAAAAGGATATATAGAAATAGTTACCTGTAATGGAACACACGGCTTTCTACCTTTTATGCAACAGTATCCTTCTGCCGTAAGAGCCCAGATGGATGCAGGTGTGAAAACTTACGAACGCTTTATGAAACGTAGTCCAAAGGGAGTATGGCTGGCTGAATGTGCTTACTTTCCCGGAGCCGAAAAGTATCTTTCAGAGTATGGAATAAATTACTTTTTTACTGACTCGCATGCCTTGTGGTTTGCGGATGAACCTGCGCATTACGGAGTGTATAGACCTGTAATGACTAATGAAGGGGTTTTTGCTTTCGCGCGTGATCCGGAGTCAAGTGAACAGGTATGGAGTGCGACGGTCGGATATCCCGGAGATTTCAGATACAGAGAGTTCTACAGGGATATAGGCTTTGACAGGGAGATTGATTATATAAAGCCATATATAGACAGAAGCGGAGTAAGGTGCAATGTCGGAATAAAGTATCATAAAATTTCCGGAAAAGATATACAGATCGATCGAAAGGACTATTACGATATAGATGAAGCGAAACAGGCAGTAAAAGAGCATGCAACTGATTTTCTCAATAAGAAAATAGAACAGACCAAAAGACTTTACGGTATTTTTGATGGAGAAGTGCCGCTTATAACTGCCCCTTTTGATGCGGAACTTTTCGGGCACTGGTGGTATGAGGGGCCGTTATTTCTTGAAGAGTTGTTCAGAATCATGGACACTCAGCAAACTGTCAAGCCGGCAACGCCCACATCCTTTTTGGGAAAAATAGATTCGGTGCAGGTTACGACTCCGTGTCAGTCAACATGGGGAGCTAACGGTTATAACGAAGTTTGGTTAAATGGTTCAAATGACTGGATATACAGACATCTACACCAAGCAACTGAAATTATGGTATGCTGCGCCAAGAAATATGAGCAGCCGGACTCTTTGAAAAGAAGAGTTTTGAATCAGATGGCAAGGGAACTTCTTCTTGCGCAGTCAAGTGACTGGGCATTTATAATGACGACAGGTACCACTGTAGAGTATGCTGTTTCCAGAACCAAGAACCATATAAAAAGATTTTTTGATCTCAAAGGCATGCTCGAAACCGATACTGTTGATGAAACCTTTTTAAAGTACTTGGAATGGATAGATAAAATTTTTGAGGATATCGATTTTTCAGTTTACTCAAAGGTTTAAACAAAAAACCATGTCGGGCAGTAATGAATTATTGTAACACAATTCAGAAACTTTTATGATAAAATACTTAAAGCGAATGTGTTTTAACCAAACAAATAGGAGGAGCAGAAAGATGAGAAACTGGTTTGTGAAACACGAAAAAATTATATCCATAGTCATAGTGGCACTCTTTGTCGTAGGAATAGTATGGTGGTCTATTGCTGCTTATATTTCTTCTCAACCGACAGGTTCCGGTACTTCTGTAAGCAGGGAAAATGCTGTTGCTGTTCTTACAAAAGATTCTACGGAGCTCAGCTATCCATACTGGGTAATGAGCGATGAGCTTGATAAGGCGTATCAATCGCAGTCTCAGCAGTACTATCAGTACTACGGTCAGGAAATAGATCCTGTTTTTGATTCACTCTCCTTTAAAATAAGCATAATCGATGACCTTATGGATCAGAAAATAGCCAGATATTATGCTGAACATAATAAGCTTCTTCCTTCAAAAAAAGACATTGAAAAAGAACTAAACAAACAGGTTGATGATTACTTAAACCAGCTCAAAGAAAATAAAACCAACTGGGAGCAGATCATAAAGTACTATGGTTCGGAAAAGCAGGTAAGAGATATTCTTGTAAATTCCATAAAAGATTCAATAGAAATCAAGCTTGTTGTTGACAGGATAACCGCAAAAGTCGTAGCAGTTACCAAAGAAGAGGCAATTGACTATATAACAAAGAATTTTGAACAGCTCAAGACTCAGTATGAGGAAGTAAAAGCTCAGCACATACTTGTAACAGATGAAGCTACTGCCAACAAGATAAAAGCCGACATACTCTCCGGTAATATAAGTTTTGATGATGCAGCTGCAAAGTTCTCCATTGATACATCCAATGCAACATCATCAGGTGAACTTGGCTGGTTTAAACATGGAACT